>NZ_DBKJ01000080.1:4672-6651 GCF_002297325.1 Treponema sp. UBA753
GCACAAATGCGCGTTCTGCGATGTAAGCCTTGACTATGTTGCTTCCTACAGGCTTGTTCAAATTGAAAATCTTTTTTACGAATTAAAATCACAATCAGAAAAAAACGGAATACACGGAATTCATTTTGTTGACGAAGCAATGCCTCCAGCCGCAATGATAAAATTTTCCAAGTTAAATTTAAAGCATTCCGCATCTTTTTCATTTTGGGGAAACGTAAGATTTGAAAAAATTTATTCCCGCGACATGGCAGAATTTTTATCTTTTGGAGGACTTATTGGAGTTTCCGGCGGAATTGAAATTGCAACAGGAACAGGCTTGGACAGCATAAGCAAAGGAACTGATTTGGATTCAATTGTAAGCGCGTGCTGTGCATTCAAGGAAGCTGGCATTTTAATTCACGCATACATGATTTACGGCTACTTTGGAGAAACTGAGCAAGACACAATAAATTCCATGGAAACTTTACGGCAACTTTATGCGGCAGGGCTTATTGATTCATGCTTCTGGCACAAATTTGTCTTAACAAGACATTCAAGAATTTATTCGGAATGGAAAGAAGGACTTCACAAAAACTTAAATCCATTCGCTCCCAAAAATTCTGGAGTATTTGCAAAAAATGGACTGCACTTTAAAGATGAAGAAAAATCTACAAAATTCGGAAACGGACTTTATACCGCGCTTCAAAGTTGGATGCACGGAGAAAATTTAAATGTTCCTGTTGAAAAATGGTTTGAATTTAAAGTTCCTCATCCAAATGTTTCAAAAGATTTAATTGCAAAGTCAATTGAAAAATATGAAGAACGCCGAAACAAAGAGTGGAATTTTCCATTAAATGCAAAAAAACTTTTTTGGCTCGCTGGAAATATCGTCTTATGTGAAAACAAATTTTTGTGGAACTATATGCATGAAGATTTTAAAATTTCACTAAACATTTCATCGCAGGAAAAAGAAGAATTTATTCATGCGCTTTATTGCCTTTCACCTAAAAATTTTGACAGTTCATTCATGGAAAATATTATTCAGAAAAATCCGGGAGTAAAAAAAATCCTTCGCGCGCTAAGGGGCAAAGGACTTGTAATGCTTTAGAAAAATAAATAAGCAGTGCAAATTAATTTTCCAGTTTTTGTCTGTAGGCTTCGTAAAGAAGAACTCCGGCCGCAACAGAAACATTCAGGCTGTCAATTTTTCCGCAAGTTGGAATGGAAACAATTTCATCGCATTGTTCCTGCAAAAGACGCGCAATTCCGCTGCCTTCGCTTCCCATTATGATGCAAGTTTTTTTTGGAAACTTTATTTTTAAAAGAGTTGTTCCACCTGCATCCGCTCCATAAATCCAAAATCCTGCTGACTTTAAAATCTGAACTGCGCGAACAAGATTTGGAACTTTTGCAACATCAACCCAAGAAGAAGCTCCCGCGCTTGCACGTGCAATTATTTCATTGCTGTTTATGTCTGCGCTTCTATGATCTGGAACGACCATAAGATTTGCGCCGAACTGATCACATGAACGCAAAATCGCACCAACATTATGCGGATCGGTAACACTGTCAAGAACAACAACAACAGCATTTTCAGGGCAGCAAGTAATCCACTGCTCAAGCTGAATTTGATTTTTTGAATTCTCTTTTTCGCCTTCAACTAAAAGAATAATTCCGCGGTGATCACGAGCAGTTTCTGGAAGCGGCAAAACCATTGAGTCAAGTTCTTTTTCATTCACAAGCGAAACTTCAAAATTTGAATCCTTTGCAAGCGAAATTATTTTTTTAATTCTTGGTCCTGGCTTTGAATAAAAAATTTTCAAGCTGATTTCTTTAGGCTTAGAAACCGAATACAATCTGACTTTTTCTTCAACAGCATGAAAGCCTGTATAAATATTTTTTGACATATAGATTTTATTTTTCAAAAGGAATTACTGGCTAGTGCCGGTTTTTAAATATGGGTTGTTCCAAAAGTATTTTTATGTCATTTTCAGGCTTGA
>NZ_DBKJ01000041.1:0-22468 GCF_002297325.1 Treponema sp. UBA753
TTTTTGAAGGATTGGAATAAACTATGCCAGAAGTTGTTTCTATTTTCTCTAAAGGAATCAGACTTTTGTATGGAAAACGCTCTTTGCATTTAAAAATTCCTGAGTAAATAAAAATGCAAAATATTACCGCCGCAAGAACAAAAGGATTTAGAAAATTTTCTTTTAAGAATTCTACCACTTTAATTTTGCAAGGGCATTTTTTGCGGCAGCTATAACCTCCTCCGGATAATCAAGATAAGTTGCATAAAGCAGGCTGTCAAAAGCGGCCTTGTCGCCCATTTCCCCCAATGAATTGATTAAAGAAAGCACAACGGCTTTGCTAAGAGGCAGATTTTTTTCAGTTTGCTTGTTTAGAAAATCAAGATAAGATGAAAGCGCAGATGAAGTTTCCGAAGATGAAACAGAAGCCATGTTTTTTATTGTAGAAGAAAAGTCTTCATCGGAAAGATTTCCGTTTTCATATTCTTGTTTAATTCCATTAAAGCACGAAGCAATTAAAGATGCGGCTCTAGTCCATTGTGTGTCAGAAAATACTTGAAGGCAGACAAGAGTCAAATTCAGCTTGCTTCCTGAAAAATCAGGTTTTGCTCCTTCAATATTATATATAACTGATGACAATGCGTTTTCTGCAGCTTCTCCGCAGATTTTTTTTGAAACTTTTGGATTTTCATCAAGCCTTTTTAAAATCAAAATCTTTTTTTCAATTGGAACTGTAGACAAAAACTGAAGAATTTCCTTTTCGCTTTCGTTTGCAAGTCCGCCGTAAGATGAAGCTAAAATTGCGCTGTAAGACGGCCAGACATCGAGAATGTCAGCAATAAAAAGCATATTGAACGATGCGGAATTTCCGTAGGAGCCCATAAAAAGAACTGCCTTTAAAAGAGCTTCGTCCATTTCCTGCGATTTCTGCATTTTGCTGTAGAAAAAGTCATTTACAAGATAAAGATTTTCCGGCGACTGAAAAACAGAAAAGGCGTCAATCACTGCGACTTTTATTTTTGAATTGTTAAAAATTTTAAATATTGTCCTAAGCTTTTCAGAGATGATTTTTTCCTTGCCTTTGCTGTTTCCTGCTGTAAGTGATTTTACAGAAGTTTCAACAAGATTTATAAAATCAGCGTCTGAACTAAGCGCATCATAAGCGGAAATTGAAAAGTCAAGTGAAGCGATTGCAATTGAAGAATCTCCAGCCGCGCTTGATGATTCTACAACTTGCTTTTTTTCAACCAAGTTTCCTTTGTAAAAATCAGACATATAAGATTCCTGCGCATAGCAAAATCCGCAGACTGAAAGAGCAACTAAAAATATTTGTTTAAATAAATTTTTTTTCATAGCAAATCTTCTTTTGTAAATAATATAAAATATATAGAAAAATTTCTATACATTCCGACCGCTTCAAAAACTACTGGCTTGAATTTTCCTTTTGAACATTTTCTTCTGTGCTGGTTTCTTCTTGAACTTGATTTTCTTCCGAAGAAGCTTGCTCGATTGCCTGATGAATTTCTTTTTGCTCCGGCGGAATCACATTGTAAACAAACGCAAGAACTGTGTTTCTCATGCCTTTTTCAATGTGCGTGCATTCAAAATGAATTCTTGACTGGCCAAGCTGACTGTTCCACTCAACCGCTCTGATTATTCCGTGCATGACAACGAGCGCGCCGTTTATTTCAAATTGAATTTTTATGCGGACATTCGCCTTTCCTTTTCCGCCGATTCTTATCATTGCACCGTCTTCGCTTATGTCTTCAAGCAGGCATTTGTATCCGGGCGCGGTTTCAACTTTGTCGTATTCAATTTTTTCGCCTTGTTGAACAATGTACATCTGTGCGTAAATTTCGCATTTGCATCTTATTGACTGCCTTTTTTGAGTGCGGTCGAGTTTTGTTGAATGCATTAAAAACAATGCTTTGTCGCTTCTGAAAATTCCAGTTCCGATAACTTTTGTGTCAAAAGCGTAGCCTGCATCTCCGTTGCGCCAAAAGTAAACTGAAATTTCTTTTCCGTCCCATTCTGATTCAGAAAGGAATTCCGGCCGCTTGGACTGCTTTGAAATTTGATACGGAAGAAGAATTATGAGCTGAGTTCCATTGTTTAAAATGCGCGACTTGAAAACTCCTTTTCCTTTTAAAATAACGCTTAGCTTTTGGTTTGCATCAAGTGATTTTGTGCTTTCTATTCCGCGCTTGTTTTCCTTGTCAAGAATTACGCGCGTTTTGAATTTATAAAGTTTTTCAAGAAATGCCTGGACTTGCGTTGAGTCTTCTGCGCCTTTTTGCTTTGCTTCTTCGATTACTGAAGAAATGCATCTATTCACGGAATTTTCTGAAATATAAAGCGAAAGCGGCTCTTCAATTCCGCATTTTTTTGCAAGTTGCCATAGCGCAGAAATTTCAGAATGCTTGAATCCATAGTCAAAACCTTTTGAAAAAAAATTCATTTTTTCAGTTGAAGCCTTGTACAATTTAAAAAGCGCTAAAATAAAAGCAAGAGTTATAATTACGGAAATTACAGCTGGCACAAAACCACCTCCAGAATTTTATGCATTTACGTATTTATTATAGTAAATTTTGCAGTTTCTTGATAGTATAACATACCAAAATGAAAAAAAGATACATTTTAGCAGAGCTTTTAATTGTTTTTGTTTTTTTGCTGATTCCGCCGATTTTTGCAGACAAAGGAACTTATTTAAGCGAAGAATTTTCTTTTTCTGTGCTGGCTGAATTTTTTATTGCGGCAATTCTTCAGTTTCAATTTAAAATAGAAAACAAATGCAAAAAAAAATCTGCGAATGAAAAATTTATTTGGCTTGTTAATTCATTGAAATGGAGCGCGCTTACACTTGGCTTTTTAATGCTGATTTTTGCTGCCGTCCATGCTTTTTCTTTTGCCTTTAAAGTTTCTTCCGCTCAAACTGAAATTTTATTAAAAAAGCCAGAAAATGTTTTGTCTTGGGCTTTTCTTATTTTTACATTGGCAGCTGGCGCATTTTTTGAAGAAGTTCTTTACAGGCAGTTTGTTCCAGAAACTTTAAATTCACTTTTGGAAAAATGGAAAATTCCCGTGGAAATATTTTCAGTTGTAATTTTCGCGCTTGCCCACAGATATTTAGGATGGATTTCTGTTTGCAATGCGGCTTTTTGCGGCGCAGTCCTAAGGCTTTGCAGAATAAAAACGGCTTCAATCGCGCCTTCTTTTGCAGCCCATTTTATCTATAATCTTTCGCTTGTTGTATTTTCTGTGCTGTTGTAAAACTTTATAATCATTGGTATACTTTTGAAATAATTTTCACATGAGGAATTTTATGAAATATACAGATACAAGAGATAAAAAAGTAAGTGTTGATTTTAGAACTGCGGTTTTGAATGGAATGAATGCAGAAACTGGCGGACTTTATATGCCGACTGATTTTCCGCATCTTGAAAATTCATTTTTGGAGCGTAATCCAGAACCTTCATTCCGCGAAATTGCCTACGAAATGGCAAAGCCTTATGTTGAAAATGAAATTCCAGATACAGACTTGGAATCTATAATTCAGGACTGCTATCCATTTTCTTCAAAAGTTGTTCCAATTGATCCTGTAACTTATGTTCTTGAGCTTTTCCACGGACCGACTTGCGCATTCAAGGATTTTGGAGCAAGATTTATGGCGCGCGTAATGTCATATTTCAACCGCTCAGAAAATGACAACCTTCATATTTTGGTTGCGACTTCCGGAGACACAGGCTCCGCTGTAGGAAGCGCGTTTCACAATGTTCCAGGAATCGACGTTACAATTCTTTATCCGGACGGAAAAATTTCACCATTGCAGGAAAAGCAGCTTTCAACTTTCACAGGAAATGTCCGCGCATTGAAAGTAAAGGGAACTTTTGATGACTGCCAGAAACTTGTTAAAACTGCGTTTACAGATAAAGATTTAAGATCCAAGTTCAGGCTTTCTTCTGCAAACTCAATTAATATTTCCCGCCTTTTGCCGCAGTCTTTCTATTATATGTATTCATCTCTCGTTGTAAAAAAGAGAATTCCGTTTGACAGCAAAAATGGAGGGGACGCAATTATTGTTATTGTTCCAAGCGGAAACTTTGGAAATCTTACATCGGGACTTATTGCGCGTGAAATGGGAGCACCTATAACAGGATTTGTTGCCGCGACAAATTCAAACCATACAGTGCCAGATTGGATTGCAAGCGGCCAATACAAAACACGTCCTTCTGTTGCGACATTAAGTAATGCGATGGATGTTGGCGCTCCTAGCAACTATGAAAGAATTGCCGCAATGTATTCGCTTGAGCAAGTGAGAAATCTTTTTGCTTCATATTGGACAGATGACGAAGGTACTATTGACGGAATAAAAAGCTGCAAAAACAAAACTGGATATGTAATAGATCCTCATGGAGCTGTTGCCTGGAAAGCCTGGAATGATATTCGTGGCGGAGAAATGGAAAAACTTGTAAACGGTCAGAAAAATGATTTTACAAAACCAGGCCTTACACCGAATGTTCCTTCTTGGGCAAAAACTGTTGTAGACAAAAAAGCATCTGCAATAATTCTTGAAACTGCTCATCCTGCAAAATTCGGTGCAACAGTTTATAAGGCAATCGGACAAGAGCCTGCTCTTCCTGAACGTCTGGAAAAAGTTATTTCTCTTCCTGATAACGCAATTCCAATGAGCAAAGATTACGACTCATTCAAGGAATGGCTGATTTCAAATTTGTAGAATTTTTATATGAAAAAAGCCTCGGATTTTTCCGAGGCTTTTTTCATCAATAATTGCAGTGGCTAAAAAAATTATTCAGCTGTTACAAGGTTTCTTTTTTCAAGCTCCAAAAGAATTTTTTCTACTATTTGCTCTGGGCTGAATAAAGCCGTGTCAATTTTCAAATCTGCAAAGTCAAAGCTGCTGTTGTCGATGTTGTAAAGTTTTTTATAGCGGCGGCTGTCTTCAGAATCTCTCATTGCAGTGAACCTTTTTATTTCTTCAAGTAAGCCGCCTTCTCTGTTCAAGATTCTTTGTGCGCGGATATTGTCATCAGCAATAAGATAAACTTTTAAATCAGCTTCTTTCAGCATCCAGATTGCGAGCCGGCTTCCAAGAACACAACTCTCTTTTTTTGCAAGCTCAACCTGCCTTGTGTCAACTGCAATGTCATAGCTGTCATCAGTTTTTGCATTTTCAATTACTTGTGCAAGCGTAAGATTTTTTTCTGCCGCAAGCTGACGGAAAGTAAAGTTTATAAGTTTTACATTCAGTTTTTGTGCAAGCAAAGTGCTTACGGTTGTATTTCCGCAGCCAGATTTTCCGCTTATGGCAACTCTAAGTTCTTTTCCTTGTGGAATTTTATAATTCATAACAACTCCTATAAAAAGTCAAATAGAAAGTTTCAATTATTGCTATTCAACGTTTTTGCCCTGCTCTCTTATATTTTCAAGGGCATTCTTTGCGTCAATTACTTTTTCACCGACTTCTGTAAACTGGTTTTTGCTTCCAATTGTATTAATCTCGCGGTTCGCTTCCTGACAGATAAAATCAATTTTTTTACCCGGAATTGGATTTTCGTTGATTTCTTTTCTGAGAGCCTGCAAGTGGCTTTGAAGCCTTATGATTTCCTCGTTGATTGTGTACTTTACAATCATCGCCGCAGTTTCAGACATTATGCGATTTTCGTCCGCTTTGTCTGCAAGAAGTTCATGGAATTTTGCTGAAATCTGCTCTCGGAATTTTTTTTCCATTTCAGGTTGCCACTTCTTAAAAAATGTGGCGCATTCATCAAGCGTAGAAAGTTTTTCAAGCAAATCATTTTTTAAATTTTCACCTTCACGCTTGCGGTCTTTTATAAATTGCTCAAGAACTTCAGAAAAAACACCTTCAATTTTTTTCCAGTAGGATTCAGCGTCGTATTCATGAGAAACATTCAAAACGCCTTCCTGCGAAACAATCAGGCTCAAAGGAATTTCTGACTCTGATTTTCCCAAAGCCTTTGCAATTTCCAAAATCGCGTCGCTGTACATTTTTGCCGCAGCTGGATCTGAACTGACCTTTGCTGTTGAATTGTTGTCGCGAACCCGAATTGTCAAGTCGATTTTTCCGCGGACAATTTTTTCGCTTACAGCCTTTCTGATTCTTGCTTCAAGCGGATTCAAAAAAGATGGAATGTTTACAGATAAATCAAGGAAGCGTGAATTGACTGATTTTATTTCAACGCTTATCTGCGTGTTTTCTACAATAGCTTCTTTAAAGCCGTAGCCTGTCATGCTGTTCATACATTTTTCCTAAACTTTAAATTTTTCAATAACCATTTGACCGACTTTGAAATTGTCTCCTGCTCCCATTGTAACAAAAACGTATCCGTCTTTTGCATCGGATTTTTTGTTCAGTTCGCTTTCTATTATTTGAGCAGCCTCTTCAAATTCTTTTGCATAGACAACATTCGGATGATATTTTTTTGCGTGCTCGGCAAGAATTTTTCCAGTTACAGTTGAACTGTCTGCTTTTTCCCGTGCGCTTCCGTAGATTTTATTTATGACAACCATATCCGCGCTTTCAAAACTTGATGCGAACTCTTCAAGCAAAGCCGCTGTCCGCGTGTAAGTATGGCTCATAAAGTCAACTATAATTTTGTGGTCTTTATAAAATTGTCTGAATCCAGCCAAGGTCGTTTTTATCGCTGTCGGATGATGTCCGTAGTCATCGATAAAAATTATGTCCTGTCCGAATTTATTTTTCGCGCGCCCAACAATTTCGCTTCTGCGTTTTCCGCCTGAAAATTTTTCAAGTCCGTTTTTTAACTTGTCAAAATATTCCTGCGGATTTTTTCCGGCGGCTTGCAAAAGTTTGAAGCACAGAGCAAATGCGGCAGCGGCATTTCTTGCGTTGTGTTTTCCAGGCACATGAAGAGCGCATTCAGTTTTCCCGATTTTAAAGAACTGTTTTCCGCCCTCAACTTTTCCAAATGAAAGTTTAAAGTCGCCTTCAGCATTTTCACCATAAGGAATAAAATTTATGTCGCTTCGTTTTTTCTTTGCAAGAGCGGCTGTCTCGCAAGCTCCTTTGTCGTCAGCGCAAAAAATCAGCTCTCCGTTTTCTGGAAGCTTGCAGATGTAGTCAACGAAAGCATTTTGAATATCGGCAAAAGTCGGATAGTAATCTTGATGATCGCTTTCAACGGAAGTCAAAATTATTTTCTGCGGAAAAAAAGACATAAAGTGCCGCTGGTACTCGCAAGTTTCCGCAACAAAGTACTTTTTTTTAGTTGAATTGGAATTTGAAAATTCTTGGGAAGTCATTGTGCAGGAATTTCCAAAAGAAGAAATAATGCTTCCTGCTAGAACTTGAGACGGAAGGTCAAGCTCCTTTAGCATTGTTCCTGCAAGACCGGTTGTTGTGGTTTTTCCATGGACACCGCAAATTCCGCAGCTATATGCAGTTCTTGAAATTTCGCCCAAAGCCTCGCTGTACAAAAGAAGCGGAATATCAAGTTTTTTTGCCTGCGCAAGATCTAGATTTTTTTCAGGTGAATACGCGCTTGAATAGATTACAAGCTGAGTTTTTTCTGTAATATTTTTTTCGCTGAACGGCAGGGCTTTGATTCCAAGCTTTTCAAGAATTTCGTCAGTGTAGAATCTTTCTGAAACATCGCTGCCAGTGATTACAGCTTTGCGGGCAGAAAGAATTTCTACAAGAGCCGCCATTCCAGTGCCTTTGATTCCAACAAAATGTATGTGAACTCCGGTTAAGTCTTGAGGGAGAATCGATTTTTCCATGGAAGACATTTTACAATAGAAACAATGTTTTTGCAAATAATGGAATTATGCTGAAATTCGCATTCGGAAAATTCCCGAATACTCATCTGTACAAAAAACATCATTCGGGATTTTTTCGAAGATGAAATTTTCAAAAAGCTGGTTTCGGGAGCTTCCCGATTGCATTGGGAAAAAGCAGCCATCGGGAAAACTCCGAAGACTGCTTTTTTTTATTTAGGGTTTATCAAAAACCTAAAAACGGCTGAGTCAAGGCCTTGAGTGTAAGCGTACCTTGACCAGACGTATTTATCCAAGGCAAATCTGGTTGAGAATATTTTCATAAAGTTCCTGCTTGCCTGAAGTTTTTGCAACTTGCTCATAAGGTTTTGCAAGTGAAGCAACTTGGTCAAGTGTGAGTTTTCCTTCAGAAAAAAGTTTTCCGTTACCAGAATCAAAGCTTGCGTAACGTTCTTTTACCATTGAAGGAATGCGTCCGTCTTCAATGAGCTGAACTGCTTTTTCAAGTCCGCGAGCAAAAATATCCATTCCGCCGATGTGCGCTATAAACAAATCTTCTGGAGCAATGGAATTTCTTCTGACTTTTGCATCAAAGTTAAGTCCACCTGTTGTGAATCCGCCCATTCTGATTACTTGAAGCATTGCCTGTGTTGTTTCGTAAATGCTTACCGGAAACTGGTCTGTGTCCCAGCCGTTTACAGGGTCTCCTCGGTTTGCGTCGATTGAGCCAAGCATTCCGTTGTCTACGCAGATTGTAAGCTCGTGCGCAAATTCGTGTCCTGCAAGCTCAGCATGATTCGCTTCGATATTCAGCTTGAAGTCCTTGTCAAGTCCATGAGCGCGAAGAAATCCGATTACAGTTTCTGAGTCGTAGTCATACTGATGCTTTGTTGGCTCCATTGGCTTAGGCTCTATGTAGAAGCAGCCTGTGAATCCTTGTTTTCTTGCGTAGTCGCGTGCCAAAGTAAGCATCATGGCGAGGTGCTCTTTTTCTGCTTTCATGTCTGTGTTCAGAAGGCTCATGTAGCCTTCTCGTCCGCCCCAGAATGTGTAGCCCGCTCCTCCAAGTTTGATTGTGTTGTCAATTGCTGCCTTTATTTGGCTTGCTGCCTGCGCAACTACATCGAAGTCGGGATTTGTTGCGGCTCCGTTCATGTAGCGCGGATTATTGAATACGTTTGCTGTTCCCCACAGAAGCTTTATGCCGGTTTCTTTCTGACGTTCAAGCAGAAGATCTGTTATATGTGAAAGTTTTTTTTCACTGTCGGCAGGGCTTGATCCTTCCGGGCAGATGTCGCGGTCGTGCCAGGCGTAATATTCGCAGCCGAGTTTTGTTATGAATTCAAATGCTGCGTCAACTTTTTCTTCTGGAGTTTTCCAGGTGAATTCACGCGTTCCGCTTCCAAAAGGATCTCCTCCGTCTGCGCAGAAAGAATGCCAGTAGGCTACTGTGAATTTGAGCCAGTCTTTCATTTTTTTGCCCATTACAACTTTTTCAGCATCATAGTATTTGAATGCCAGCGGATTTTTTGATTTTGGACCTTCATACTTGATCTGACCGATTCCTGGAAAGTACTCTTTTGAGCCTTTGAAAAATGACATAAATCCTCCTAAAGCCAGTTTTTATTTTTTAAACCGGCTCTTTATATTGAAGTTTGCACCGCAAACTTTTTTTTACTTGTACAATGGCGAAAGCTGGTTCACCAAAATTTTATATTCTTCAAATGACTTGCTGTATTCTTGGACATTTTTTTCGTCCGGCAAAGTTGTCTTGGATTCGTCTAGCGCAACATGTGTTTCCGCAAGACTTTCCATTGAAACCGGATTTCCCTGCAATTTCTTTAAGCACCACAAAGCTTGCAGTGCAGCACCAAATGCCGCGGCTTCTGGTGAAACTGGAACTTTTACAGGAAGGTTCATAATATCTGCCGCAATCTGTCTCCACACTTTGCTTTTTGCTCCTCCTCCAGTCAGCCGAAGTTCCTTTGGTGTAAAGCCGTGTTTTTTAAATGAATCAAGTCCGGCTCTCATTGAATATACTGCGCTTTCAAGTGCGGCTCTTGCGATATTCACCCGGCTGCAATTTGCTACCGTAAGTCCAGTTATGCTTGCTTTTCCGTGCGGAAGATTCGGAGTTCTCTCTCCATTAAAGAACGGAAGCACAAAAACTCCTTCGCATCCCGGTTTTGACTTTTCAGCTTCAGCGTCGAATTCCTTTACATCAAGATTTAAAAGCATCCTGATTTCTTCGGAAGCAACCGTGCAGTTCATTGTGCAAAGAAGAGGCAAATATCCTCCGGAAGAGGAACAGAATCCTGAAATGCCTTCCGCCGGATCAGAAACAGAAGAATCGCTAAAGCCGTACAAAGTTCCAGAAGTTCCCATGCTCATTGTAAGTGTTCCGCTTTTTACAGCTCCGGTTCCAATTGCGCTCATCATATTATCTCCGCCTCCAGAAGAAACAGGCGCGCCCTCTGGAATTCCAAGCCAAGCAGCAGTTTCTTTTGAAACAAATCCTGAAGGCTCATCGCTTGCAATAATTTTTGGAAGTTTTTCTATAAGAGATTCATCAATTGCGTCGCAGATTTTTTTTGACCATCTTTTTTCTTTTGAATTGAACAAAGCAGTTCCAGAAGCGTCTCCTTGTTCCATCACATAATTTCCAGTAAGAATATAATTCAAATAATCATGAGGAAGCATTATGTAATGAAGTTTTTCAAAAAGCTCTTTTTTATGCAGTTTGAGCCACAAAATTTTTGGAGCGGTAAATCCAGGCAAAATAAAATTCTGAACCTCTTTTACAACTTCATCTTGTCCACCTGCAGTGTTTGTAATAAGCTCGCATTCTTTTGCAGTTGAAGTGTCGTTCCAAAGCTTTATATTGTAAAGCGGATTTCCTTCTGAATCCAAAGGAACAAATCCGTGCTGCTGGCCAGAAACGCCAAGCGCTTGTATTGATTTTTTTCCTTCTGAAGAAAGTTTTGAAAAACAGACTTCAAGACCTTTTTTGTACCATTCAGTTTTTTGCTCTCTTGTTCCGTCTGATTCTGAAATAAGCTCCATTGGGCAAGACGAGCTTTCCATAGTTTTTTTAGTTTCATAATCATAGAGAACAACTTTCATGCTTTGTGTTCCCAAGTCAATTCCAGCGACAGTTTTCATAAAAACCTCCAGAAAAAATTAAAATTCGTTTCGCTTACAAAAATAGTATCAGCCTGAAATGACTATAAAGCAATACAGAAAACTGATTTTATATATCCAAAATTGATTTTTCATGCTAAAATATTTAAAATAAACAGGAAAAATATTGTGGAAATAAAAGAAACTGCCTTTATTTACAAATTGATTGCCGGAGAGAAACTTGCATGGCACGGACGTTATCATTCACATGGAGAAATGGAATTTGAAATTCATTTTTTTTCGGAAGGTGAAGGAACTTTTTTTTCAAACAGAACTTCTTACAGCATAAGGAATAACACATTGTTTCTAGTTTTTCCGCGCGAATTTCATTCAATTTTGCCAAAAGAAGTAAAAAAGCCACTTACTTACTATGCAGTTCTTTTTTCACTGAGCAAGTCTGAAAAAAAGCTATATCAATTATTGATAAATTCTTCAAGCAGAAAAAAAAATCAGCCGGTTGCCAGCAATGAAACTGCTTCTATAAAATTTATACTTGAAGACATAATGAAATTTTCAAAGTCGGATTCTGCGGACTTAAAAAAATCGGCGGAATTGCTTCTTGAAAGCTGCCTGTTCCGCTGGTTCGGAAAACAAAATAAAACGGAAACAAAAATCGCTGAGCAAAAAAAATCAAAAACTGCAAAAAACTACGTTGAACATTCAATAAAATTTATGGAGAAAAAAGTTTACGCAAGATGTTCTGTTTCAGAGGTTGCAAATTTCTGCGGAATTTCGGAAGAGCATTTCATACGAATTTTTAAAGATGAAATGCAGATGACTCCGCATCAATACTTTATGCGGCTAAAAATTCAAACGGCTGCCCTCGCCTTGATAAATTCTTCAAGCACAGTTTCTGAAATTGCGGATGAATTTTCTTTTGAAAATCAGTTTCATTTTTCGAGAGTATTTAAAAAATGCACGGGGCTTGCTCCATCTTCTTATAGAGCTGCGTTTTCATCATAAAGTTAAAAAGACTTCATTAAAAGCTCGTAGGCTTCAACAATCATTTGCGTTTTATTTGTTGCAACTTTTTTTAGCACAGGATTTTTGTCATATTTGTCTGGATGAAAATATTTCAGTTTTTCTTTATAAGCTTTTTTTACATCGTTTTGATTTGCAGAAGCAGTTATATCAAGCAACCTGCATGCGCGTTCAACTTCCGGCGTTATCTTTCTTAAAGATGAATTTTTATTTTTTAAAGGCTCTGTTTGATTTTTTGGTTCTGCCTTACTTTTGTTCTTGCTGATATTTTCTTTATAAGAATTTTCTTCTGATTTTTTTTCAGGAGGAATTTCTTTTTCTGAATATTTTATTTTCTTTTTAAATTTTACTTGCCCGGATTTTAAAGTTTCATTTAAAAGATCCCCGAGCTTGTCATACATTGTCTCCATCTTTTTTTTCCTCGTCTTCGCCCCACTCTGAAAGTTTTCGCTGCAATGTTTTTCTTCCGATTCCAAGAATATCCGCAGTTTTGCTTTTGTTGTTTTTGTTTGATGCTAAATTTTGTTGAATGATTATTTTTTCAGCTTCATCTAAAGTTATTCCAAATGGAATTTCAATGCTGTTTTCCTGTGAGCTTTTCGCAACTGCCGGCGGAAGATCTTCAATGTTTATTTCATCTCCTGAACTCATTACAACTGCGCTTTCAACACAATTGCGAAGTTCTCTTATATTTCCCGGCCAATCATATTTCATAATTGCGGCTTTCGCCTTTCCTGAAAATCCTTTTACTTTTTTTCCATTTTCTTTGTTGAACTCTTCCAAGAATGCTGAAATCAAAAGCGGTAAGTCACTTTTTCGTTCCCGGAGAGGCGGAACATGAATGTGAATTACATTTAGGCGGTAATATAAATCTTCTCGGAATCTTCCAGCTTTTATTTCTTCCTCAAGATTTTTATTTGTTGCTGCGATTACACGGACATCGACTTCTATAGTCTGCTCTCCGCCGACACGTTCAAATTTTTTTTCAGCAAGAACTCTAAGAATTTTTATCTGAACATTCTGATTTATTTCCCCGATTTCATCAAGAAAAATTGTGCTTCCGTGGGCAAGTTCAAATCTGCCTTTTTGCAAATGGTCAGCTCCAGTAAAAGCTCCTTTTTCATGTCCGAAAAGCTCACTTTCCAAAAGAGTTTCACTTAGAGCCGCGCAATGAACATTTATCATAGTCTTATCGTGCCTTCCAGATAAAGCGTGAATAGCCCGGGCAACAACTTCTTTTCCAACTCCGCTTTCACCAGTGATAAGAACGCTCGCTTTAGATGCAGCCGCCTTTTTTATTGTCTCCTGGATTTTTTGCATTACGGCGGAAGAACCTATCATTTCTTTTAATGCAGAATTTTCAGCAACTTCTTTTTTTAACTCTTGATGCTCAATTTTGATTTGCCTGCTTTCCAGCGCGCGTTTTACAATCATTCCAAGTTGATCAAGGTTCAACGGTTTTGTAAGAAAATCGTAAGCGCCATGTCTCATTGCATCTACTGCGGAATCAATACTTCCGTGGCCAGTAAGAATAATGACTGGAATTCCTGGAGTTTCTGTTGCAACATGATTTAAAACTTCTTCACCGGAAATTCCTGGCATTCTTAAATCTGTAATTACTAAATCTATGTCGCCTTTTGAAATCAGATCAAGTCCTTCTTTTCCAGAAGCTGCTGTTTTTACATTGTAATCTTCAAGCTCAAAATTAGCCGCAAGTCCTTCCCGGATATTTTTTTCATCATCTATAATTAAAATTGTAAATTTCAATTTTTCCTCCTAAAAAAAAAGAATCAATTAAAATCAATAAATATTTTATATTAAAGCAAGCGTTAGGTTATAAATTATTCTTCAAGAAGCATAGTTTCTTTTTGTGGCACAGGAATTTGCACAGTAAAAACAGTGCCTTCATTCAGTTCTGAATTTACAGTTATTTCTCCTCTAAACTCTTTTACAATTTTATAAACAGTTGTAAGTCCAAGTCCAGTTCCGTCTGCTTTTGTTGTGTAGTAAGGCTCAAAAATTCTTGAGCAAGTCGCTTCGTCCATTCCGCATCCGTTATCTGCAATTGTGAGTATATAATGATCATTTTTTATAAAAGAATTTACAGCGAGCTTTCCGTTGTTTTTTTTGCTAGAAAGAATTGCAGCTTTTGCATTTTGCACAATGTTTATAAAAATTTCTCTGAAAAGTTTTTCATCAATTAAGAGCCTGTTTCCTTCTCCTTGCAAATTTACAGAAACTTCTATTCCGCAGTTTTCAAATTCTGGCATGAAAAAATTTATTGATTTTTCTATTATTGAGTCAGGATCAGAAAGAGTCATGTTTACTTTTAAAGGGCGCACTGCAAACAAAAAATCCATTACGATTTTATTCAAGTTTTCGATTTCTTCATTCACGACGGAAAGATATTTTTCCATGAATTTTTCATCAGGAAGCTGACCGTCGCCTTCCCTGCATTTTTTTATTGATTTTTGCAAAAGCTGAATATGAATGCTTATTGCGCCAAGCGGATTTTTTATTTCATGTGCAACTGATGCGGCAAGATTTGTCAGGCTTTTTAAACTTTCCATTCTGTGCATTAAAATTTCCTGCTGACGTTTTGCAGTTATGTCTTCAATAAAAATAATTGTTCCTGCGATTTTTCCATCACGCACAAGAGGCAAAATTGAAACAACGATGAACCTTGCTTTATCATCCGCGGAAACTATAGAAAATTCTTCACTTGTATTTGTGTTTTGTTCCTGCGCGCAAAAGGAAATAAAATTTGAAACTTCCTCATCCGCTATAAGATTCCAAACAGGTTCTGATTTTATTTGATGAAGATGAAAAAAATGAAGATAACGTTTTGCAGATTTGTTTATTTTTGTTATGTACCAATTTTTATCAACGATTACAAGTCCTGAAGGAATGCTTTGAATTATTGAATCATATATTTCATTTTCTTCACGGACTGTATTCAAAAGACGTTCAAGCTGTTCATCAGAAAGCTTTGTGATTTTTTCAGATGCCTTTTCAACGAAATCTGTCATTTAAATTTTCCTCAAAAAAATCAAGCTAATTTTTTTAGAATGCCGTCATTCATGTAATTTATATGCATTAAATTTCTTGCAAGCTCTTCAAGGCAGGCTGATGGATTCTGATTAAAAATTTCAACATTATTTAATGAAGTTCTAAGCAGTTTTAAAATCATAAAAGAAACTTCTGAACCTGCAGCAGAGGATTTTAATTTTTCTTGAGATTCAATAATTCCGCAGATAAAAATTTTAAAAAGAATTCTTGGTTCAAATGAAGCGCAAGTTGAAATTATTTTTGGAATATCAGGAACGTGTCCTTGAGCTACGTTATTGAAAAAGTCAGCTGCGCAAGATTTTACAAGCTCAGGGTTTACTGTTAAAAATGACTGCAAGAATTCCGTTATGCTACAAAATTCTTTTTCATTATTGAAAACAGGCTCATAGTGAAAAATTCTATTTATGACATTTTTCTGCTGTTCTGGCGAGCGTTCAAAAAAATTGTAAGTGCGGACTCTTGAAAGAATTGTCGGAAGCATTGCGCCTCGTTTTGTAGTTGTAAGTATAAATACTACATCTTCTGGAGGCTCTTCAAGAATTTTAAGCAAAGCATTCCTTGCGCTGTCTGCCATTAAATCTGCATTTTCAATAACCAGAACTTTTCTTCCATTGCTCGAGCTTAAGTGCGCCCAGGAAGAAAAATTCCTTATCTGCAAAACAGGAAGTGAACTGTATAAAAAACTGTTTTCAAGTTTTATGCAATCTTTTTCAATTGAGTCTAAAATTTTTTTTAACTCTTCGTCATCTGGAAGAATTCTTCCTGGCTGAATTTTTTCAAGTCCCTCTTCTATATTTTGTAAAAGTGGAGAAAATTTTTGAAGCTTGTCATCTCCGTCCCAAAGCACAGAATTGAACTTTGAAATAAGTTTTCTTACTGCGCGTAAATAAAGATACCTTGAAGCCTCAAGATGTTTTGTGTTTTGAATATTTTGACTTATTAAAGTTTTTTTCGCTGCAGCAATTTCCAACGTTCGGTTTCCAGCACCGCAAATAAGAAGATTTTGACTTACCATAGCTTTGTGTTGCCGGCAGTTTGAACAAGTGCAATTCCATTCGCCAGAATTTGCGCATGAAAGAACTCTTGCAGTTTCCAAAGCACAGGAAAGTTTTCCAGAAGATGAAGGTCCTGAAAACAGGATTGAATTTGGAAAGCGTTTTTTTTCAATGTCTTCTTGCAATAATTTTGTCGCGCTTTGGTTCAAAATATTTTCAAACATTTTTAATTTCCTTGGATTTGTTCAAGTGGAATGGCAAGCGGAACTGATGAATTTTTTTCAACTGCTTTTGTAAGGCTTTCAAGCGGAATTGAAATAACTGGACTTAGCACTTTTGAAAAAAAACTTTCATTGAGAATTGAATCAACCTTAAACCAAGGCTGAGCTTTCATTAAAATTAAAACAACTCCAACAATTGCAAGTCCTTCCAAAAATCCAAAAACAAAGCCTAAAAATCTATCCAGATCTTTGAAAATTTCACCGCCAAAAATATTTTTTATTGCAGTCTGAAGAATTTTCATAACTATAAATGCAATTATAAAAATCAGCAAAAAAGAAAGCACAACAGAAACTAAATGAATTTTCAAATGCTTTTCAATTGGAGAAACCAGCCGTCCGTAAAAAAGAATTGCAACCCAAATACTTACAACTGGAGCTGCTTTTCCGAACACTTCATTTAAAAATCCGTTTATTGCTCCAATAATTGCAAACGTCAAAACAACAAGCAAAAAAACAATATCGATTGCGGGGAACATCATATTTTTATCTGCTCCAAAATCAGATTTGCTATAATTTCAGAAGGCTTTTTTTCTTTGCAAATGGACTTGCAGCTTTCAGCAAATTTATTTCTAGTTTCTGAATTTTTCATTTCAGATAATGCATCAAGAAGATTTTCTTTTGTAGCATCTTTTCCTGTTAAAGCAATGGCAGCACCTCTGTTTGCAAAATATTCTGCATTGTCAACTTGATCGCCTCTTGTTCCTGCACCGCACAAAGGAATTAAAATCATCGGCTTTGAACAAACGGCGCATTCCCATAAAGAATTTGCTCCAGCTCTGGAAATTATTATATCCGCGGATTGAATTACAGAAACCATTTCATTAAAAATAAATTCGTAAGGCTTGTAGTTGTCATCGCCAAAAGCCATAATGTCATGATTTTCCTGTGCAAATTTTTTTCCAGTTTGATGAACGACTATGAAATCTTTTTTAAGTTCATCAAGGCATTCAATCACAAGATTATTTATCTGGTTTGCGCCAAGGCTTCCGCCTAAAATTAAAAGAATATTTTTTTTGCAACCATTATCTATGCCAAGAAATTTTTTTCCAGCTTCTGAACTGTCATTGTAAAATGCCGGACGAACTGGATTTCCTGTAACGATGCATTTTTTCTTTTGAAAATCATTGAAATATTTTTTTGTTTCCTCATATGAAATTAAAATTTTAGAAGCTTTTTTGCTGTTGATTCGTGTTGCAAGTCCCGGAGTAAAATCGCACTCGTGAGTAAAATACGGAATCTTTAAAAGAGCAGCGGCGGCGCACAGAGGTACACTTACAAATCCGCCTTTTGAAAAAAGAAAATCCGGCTTTATTTTTTTTAGAATAAAAAATGATTTTATAAATCCTGCGAATATTTTAAAAAAGTCTGTGAAATTTTTCAGCGAAAAATAACGCCTAAGCTTTCCACATGGGATTCCATGAAAACAAGAAATGCTTCCACCTAATGACAAAAGATTTTTTTCAATTATTGCAGAATCCATTCCCTTGGAATTTCCAATCCAGTGAATTTCTATTTCAGTTGATTCATTGGAAAACTTTTTCAGTTCATCAGCAATGGCAATTCCCGGGTATATGTGTCCGCCTGTTCCGCCGCCTGCAAAAGCGATTACAATTTTTTTCTTAGACATTTTTTTATTTTTTTTTCATCAGCTTCATAAGCTCTTCATTTTTGAAAAGCGACGCATATCCACGCGCGCTCATCCCCATGCTGTCCTTTATGTCTGGATCTGCGCCGGAATCCAAAAGCAGTTTTACAATTTTTGAATTTCCGTTTCCAACTGCAAGCACAAGAATAGACTGCCCGTCTGAACTCATTGTGCTCAAGTCCGCGCCATGATCTATAAGAAGTTTTGCAATTTCGTAGTTTTTCCGCCAGACAGCATCCATCACAGGAGAATATCCTCTGTCTTCGGAAACTTCATTTATGTCCGCGCCTTTTTCAAGTAGAAGCTCAAGCATTTCCTTGTTGTCATTTCTTGTTGCGACACACAAAAGCGGAACTCCTTGCAATGTTTTTGAATTCACGTCTATTCCAGAATTCAAAATTGATTTGCAAATTTCAGTTTTTTCTTTTTCAAGATAAAATTCAAAACTGTCCGCGTTGCATGTAATTCCTTGCTCCAAAAGTGAATTTCTATTTGCGCGTTTTAAACTGTCTGATTTTATTTCATCGATATTTTTTTCAAGCCATTTAAAAAGCTCGTTTTCAGAATAGAAATTTTTTAAAGATGATTTTTCATTTTCAAAAGGAAATAACTCGCTGTATTTTTTTTCTTCATCTAAAGCAAGAACTTGTATTTTTTTTCCATAGCAAAAGCCAAATGCCCAAGACAAAAGCAGCGCAGAATTTTCAGAATTAGAAAAAAACAAAAAACCGTCAAAAATTGAAATTTTCTCAAAAATGTCTTTTAAATTTTTTTCATATTGATTTAAAACAATTTTTTCAGAATCGCATTTATTTGAAGTAAAAAAAATTTCAGCTCGGTTTGCATTTTCTTCCTGAGCCGTCTGAGCAACAATCAACCATTTCATTCTTAAATTATAGCTTAGCTTTGTTCAAAAGTCTATTGCCTTAAAATTTCATTTTGAAAAAAAAATAATTTTCTCTCTTGACAAAAAAGCACATCAGATATACGTTTCTACTAACAGAAACAAAATAGACAGGAGCTTTTTATGAATGAAAACGAAAATCTTGGTGAAAAACGTGTTCTTGAAACTTCAGAGAAAAAAGGACTTCAAATCCGCGACTTGATTCTAGTTGCAGTTTTGCTTGCGGCCGGAGCGGTTCTAAAATTTTTTGTAGGCTCGCTCATTAACATCGGCGGAATGAAACCAAACTTTATTATCGCAATGTACTGCATGGCGATTGCATTGATTAACGCAAATGTAGCAGCGGCGGCGGTAATCGGAATTCTTGCAGGCGCAATCTGCCAGTTCTTTCCGGGAACTCCGTACTTGAACTTTGCAAGCGAATTTGCGGGCGCAATCGTGATGTCGCTTCTGATAAAAATTCCGCTTCCTAAGCTTGGAAAAATCGATTTCAAACCAGCAGTCGCAACTTTGTTCAGCACATTCGTGAGCGGCGGACTTTACACAGTTCTGCTGATTTTTGCTCTCCGCGCAGACAAGGCGACACTTGCGGCTTACATTCCGATTGTTCTTTGCACGGCCTGCATTAACGCGGTTCTTGTCCAGCTGCTTTATATTCCGCTGAAAATGACTTTGAAATAACAATCGGTGGCAAAATGATAAGCATAGAAAATTTAAGCTTTGCGTATAGCGGAAGTTCAGTTCCTGTGTTGAAAAATATTTCAATGGAAATTCAAGACGGCGATTTTGTCGGAATAATCGGAGCGTCTGGAGCCGGAAAAACAACACTCAGCTGCGCGATAAACGGAATCATTCCGCACCACTACAAAGGCGAATATTACGGAAAAGTCTGCGTAAACGGAAAAGATGTTTTTGAAAACGATCCGTGCAGCATTGCGCTTGAAGTCGGAAGCGTTTTTCAGGACATCGACAGCCAGATGACTTGCTCCATTGTTGAAGATGAAATTCTTTTCGGACTTGAAAATTTTGGAATCCCAAAAGACGAAATCGAAAGCCGGCTTGAGTGGGCGTTGAAAGAAACCGGAATTGAAAATCTCCGCAGCCGGGAAATTTCCGGACTGAGCGGCGGACAAAAACAGAAAACCGCAGTTGCCGCAATTCTCGCGCTGAAGCCTAAAATTCTTGTGCTTGACGAGCCGACCGGCGAACTTGACCCGGCATCCAGCAGAAACATTTTTAGAATTCTAAAAGACCTGAATGAATCTTACGGAATGACAATTATTGTAATAGAACAAAAAATCATGCTGCTTTGTGAATTTGCCAAAAAACTTGCCGTGATTGACAAAGGCTCTTTAAAGTCTTTTGGAAATATCCGCGATGTTCTAAAAAATTCCAGCGAGCTTGCTTTGCTTGGCGTAAATTATCCGCGCGCAGTTGATTTTTACAAAAGCCTTCTTTCACGCAAAATGATAACGCCGGAAAAAGAAATTTGCATTGACACAAAAGAAGCCGTTTCGCTTGCAGGAGGACTTTTATGATTGAATGCGATTCAGTCCGATTCGGCTACGGAAAAACAAAAGATGCCGAGCTTATTCACGGAATTTCACTTTCAATAAAAGATGGAGAATTTGTTGCGCTCACAGGAGAGAACGGAGCCGGAAAGTCAACATTCAGCAAACTTCTTGCAGGAATTTTAAAGCCTTCCGACGGAAAAATCAGCGTAAACGGAATCGACACAAAAAAAGCGAAAAACAGCGTGCTTGCAAAAAACACAGGCTTTCTTTTTCAGAATCCTGACCGCCAGCTTTGCACTTACACAGTCCGGGACGAAATTGCATTCGGGCAGAAAGCTTTGAAAACAGGAACTGAAGAGGAAATTTCTAAGCGCACAGAAAAAATTATCGGGCGATTTGGATTCAATCCGGATGAAGCACCATTTTCACTTAGCCGAGGACAAAGGCAGCGGCTTGCATTGGCTTCAATTATTGCAGTCGAACCGAAAGTCATGATTCTTGACGAGCCGACAACCGGGCTTGACTACAAGGAATGCATGGAAATCATGAGCGCAGTAAAAGAGCTGAACCAAAACGGAACAACAGTAATTATGGTTTGCCACGACATGGAGCTTGTTCTTGACTTCGCACAGCGGATGATTGTTCTTGCAAACGGAAAAATCGAGGCGGACGGAAAAACTCTTGAAATAATGCGCAGCAAAGAAATCTTGCAAAAAGCTAGCCTTCTTCCTCCGCAGATTATTCAGATTGCGCTTGAGCTTGAAGAAAAATTTCCGGGCAGATTCAATTTTGAAAACGTCCGCACAGCAGATGAGCTTGCCGCAAAAATTCAGGAGGCAATAAAATGAAAGGACTTGTCGATTACGTTCCGGGAACTTCTGTTTTCCACAAAATGAATCCAGTTTCAAAGCTGATTTTTTCAATGGCGGTTTGCGCATCATGCTTTATTTCCTCGTCCGCTGAAATTCTGGTTCTGCTTCTTGCCGTTGACATTGCGACGGGAATTCTCTGCGGAATTTCAGCAAGGACATTCAGGCTTTTGAAAGGGCTTGTTAAAATTTCAGTTTTCCTTTTTATTCTTCAGATTTTGATAATAAGAAGCGGCAATGTTGTTTACCAGATTTCATTTTTGAAAATAACAGATGCCGGGCTTGCAACCTCGCTGAATCTTGTGCTTAAACTTTGCGGCGCAACTCTTCCGCTTGCCCTGATGCTTTCTGTTACGAAACTTGCCGACCTTTCAAACGCGCTTGTTGAAAAACTTCACGTTCCGTACAAATACGCATTTACATTGACAACCGCAATCCGTTTTATTCCGGTTTTTGCGCAGGAAATGGAAGGAATTCAGGAAGCTCAGACTTCACGCGGAATCCAGCTGGACACAAAAAATCCGCTGAAAAAACTTGCGCTGATTTTGCCTTTGTGCGCTCCCCTTTTGGTTTCTTCTGTGAGAAAAACAAGCGGAACGGCAATTGCGGCTGACTTGCGCGGCTTCAAACTGCGGACATCCGGCTGCTGCCTAAAAAAATATCCATATAAAGCGCGGGACTTTGTGTGCTTTGCCGTGTCATTTTTACTGATTGCGGTGAGTATCTTGGGAAACTTTATAAAATGAATTTTTTTTTAGAAATTTTGTAGTTTCTGCTTGACCAACAAAAGTAATTCAGATATATTCTATTTCGTTGATTGCATGGTGCCTGTAGTTCAGGGGTAGAGCGCCAGATTGTGGATCTGGTTGTCGTGGGTTCAAATCCCACCAGGCACCCGGATTCCAACGTGGAGCCGTGCAGCAGGACGCGTTCGTAGCTCAACTGGATAGAGCAGTGGACTTCGAATCCGAAGGTTGCACGTTCGAGCCGTGTCGGACGCATAAAATCGGGCGATTAGCTCAGCTGGTAGAGCAACAGACTCTTAATCTGTGGGTCGGGAGTTCGATCCTCCCATCGCTCAAAGGATTTTGAAACACTCTGTGTAGGTCAAAAAATTCACGCGAGAGTGGTGAAATTGGCAGACACGCTAGACTTAGGATCTAGTGCCCTAGGCGTGAGGGTTCAAGTCCCTCCTTTCGCATATTTTTAATCTTCTTTTTAGTTGAAAAGAAATTAATACAAAACGCAGAGGTTTTGCGGAAATGGCTCAATGGT
>NZ_DBKJ01000046.1:0-6710 GCF_002297325.1 Treponema sp. UBA753
CTTAAAACTGAAAATCACACGGGAAACCGTAAACCGCAGCATGAAAAAGCTTCAGCAAGAAAAAATCATTCAGAGAATCGGCGCGGACAAAAACGGCAGCTGGAAGATTTTACGGTAAGCACGACGCGCCGTTTCCCTATTCTTGACAAAACTAACATCATTAGATATATATTAACTAACTCTTTTAGTTTTACAAAGCATTTTCGTACTCTCTACGGAAATGGCAATTTTTCAGAACTTACAAGGATTCAGATGGAAATCAGGTACGAAAAACTCAACCACGGAAATTTTGACGGACATTCGCTCGATGAATTCAGGCGGCATCAAACAATCACAGAATGTTGGCGGAACGTTAGTGGCGAACTGAAACTTGTTCCGAACGAATTTACTGAAGACTGGTCGATTGAAAAATGCCGCGAGGTTGCCGCAGGAATTTCTTCTAGGCTGGAAAATGATTTGTCGGCATTCGCTGCGTTCTGCGGAAAACGCGTTGTGGGATTTGTAACAGTTGAGCATGAGATTTTCGGGAAGGCAGCAAAGTACGTGAGCCTTGAGCAGTTTCAGGTTTCAGAAGATTTCCGCGGGAAAGGAATCGGTCGCAAACTGTTCTCACTCGCCTGCTCGGAAGCGAAAAATCTTGGTGCGCAAAAGCTCTACATTTCCGCACATTCGTCAAAGGAAAGCCAGGCGGCGTACAGAGCTTTGGGCTGCGTTCCAGCTATGGAAGTCAACGCAAAAATGGCAGCGGAAGAACCGTTCGACATTCAGATGGAATTTGTGCTGTAATAAAAAATTGTATGGAAATTGAATACAGAAAAGCGACTTTTGCTGACGCTGAACTGCTTATAAACATTTATAATTCTGCATTTTACAGCGATTATATAAGATTCGGTGAATGTCCCGCATACGGCAAGAGCAAAGCAGCGATGGAAAAATCCATATCGGAATATCCCAAGCTTATCATTTTATGTGACCGTGAGCCGGCCGGCTGTGTTTCCTGCAAAAAAATCTCCGACGGAATATATGAAATCGGCTGCCTTTGCGTTGTTCCAAAGTTTCAGGGGAAAGGAATAGGAACGCACGCTGTCAAATATGTAACATCGCTTTACAAGGACGCTGAAAAATTCACCTTAATCACGCCGATAGAAAAAAAGGAAAATGTAAAATTCTACACAGAAAAATGCGGCTTCAAAATCGTGTCAACAGAAACAGACGGAAATGTAAAAGTGGCACGATTTGTTTTAGAAAAATGACTTTAAATTCTGAAGAGATTTTGCAACGAGGAACAGTCAGTTATTTTATTTAAGATATGGATAAAACTTGCGGATTGTTGCGACTTTCTGGATAGAAGGAAAGTTCAGAACGTGCAAGTATAAAGAGAGTTCACCGGGGCAAAAATCAAACTAGAGAAGCCGTCCTCTAAAAACCATGAATACAGGCAGATTCTGGAAGACCTTGGTCTGCACCGCTGAATAAAAAAACACAAACTGCTGTACCAAGGCGATACACTCTCTTGTACCGCTTTGGTACACGGAAATGTACCATCCTGGTACAGCCTAATGTACCGTTGCGATACAAGGCAATGTACCAAAGCCTCGCACGGTAGTGTATAGAAGCTATACATTACCGTGTATAAGCCTTATATATTGCAATGTATACTACAACTTTCAAATAATGCAAAAAAGCTGTGAGGTTTTTCCAATCTACGAAATACCCTGATATGCCGCCTATCAGCATAATGACAGGTATTCTATCCGTATAACGAACGATAGGCGGCAAATTATAAATACCAATGCAATATTCTTTGGGACAAGCCCGAAGATGACAAGCCATGGCGGGTAATGACAGTCTGTGGTTTGTCATTCCCGTGTAATAGTCCCGGAAATCTCGTCAACTTGTCATTGCCACGCTTGACGCGGCAATCCTCATATAATCCTACTTTCTTTCCAGTTCCTCCTTTTCAAGCGCGCGGATTGAGCGGCTGGTTCTGAAGATTATGCAGACTGCGACTCCGGCGAACGCAATCACAAAGAAGACCAGGGTAGCCCCGGAGCCTTTCGTGCTTCCGAAGATGCGCTCAAGAAATGTGTCGGGCGCAAATCTTGCCATGAACGGCTCGAACACTTTGTCCACAAGAAATCCGCCTAAGAAATATCCGGCTGGAATCGTGAAGAACTGGAACGTGTTCCGCACCGAATAGACCCGCCCCTGAATCTCATCCGGAACGCGAAGGCGCATGATTGCGTCAAGGTTCGCGCTCATCAGCGGAATCAGAATGTAGCCCAAAAATCCGCCGACGCACCACACAAGCGGCGAACGTCCCAGAGCAAGCATTATGTTTTCCGTTCCCATCGAAATGAACAGGCACAAAAAGATTGTGCGCACCCGGTTTTTCGGAGCCGGAACTGCCGACGCAAGAACGCTTCCAATCAGCATGGAAATTCCGATTACCGAGTTCACCATTCCAAGCGCCTTTTCTCCGCCGCAGTTTCTGGAAAGAACCATCGCCGGAAGAGCCGCATTGTAAATTGACGCAATCAGGTTGATTGACGAAAGGAACATTATCAGGCACAAAAGCCCGCGCTCGTTTTTCAGGAACGAGATTCCGCCTTTTACAGAATCCATAAGGCTTGCTTTTTCAGCATGATTTTCCGAAGCTGACTCCGCGTTTTCTGTTCCGGTTTCCGTATTTCTGTTCGGCTCAGGAATTTTTATGGCGAGCGCAAGCACAAGAAATGCAGCGGAAAAAGTTGCAAGGTCAATGGCGACAACCGCAGTCAGTCCGAAAAGCCCGATGACCGCAGTCGCAATGACCGGCACAAAAATTGAATTGAGCGCGTTTGAAAAGTAGCGAAGTCCGCCCACACGCTGATAGTGCTCCTTCGGCAGAATCCGCGAGACCGCAACTTCCGAGGCAGGCGACTGGACCGTGTTCATAAGTCCGTTCACCGCGTTTATCAGATAAAGATGCCAGATTTCAAGAAGCCCGTTTTTGAGCAGGATGAACATCACCACCGTAGAGACCGCCGCCACCGAATCGCAGACGAGCATTGTGGCTTTCTTGTTCCACCTGTCGCTGAGTGCGCCGGCAAAAATGCTGAGAATCACATAAGGCGTGTAGGTTGAGACCATCAGAAGAGCCGTCATGAGCGCAGAACCTTTCTGCGTGTACGACCAGATGACAAGTGCGTAGGAAGTCATCGCGCTTCCGAATGAAGAGAAGGACTGTGTAATCCACAAAAGCAGGAACGTCCTCATTTCCCGCAGGATTTTAATAAAATTTTTCATAAGACTTTGCTCCATTTGATTTCATTTTTCTGATGAAACGCAAAGCCCAAGAGCAGAAACTACTCCGTACAAACTGCCCTAAAAGACTTTGCACGGAGACATTGCAATACAAAGAATCACGTTTTTCCTCCTAAGTGAAGTTAGTCATAAAATTTGCGACGCAAACTTGCCGCACATTTTAGACATCCGGTGGAACTTTTGCAAGGGGGAGGAGTGGCGGCTAATGACATAATTTTTATCTTTACAACTTTGTAAATAACGATTTATAATACAATTATGACAGTTTTCAGCAGTGATGACACTTGCGAATGGGACAGTGAAAAAAATCTCATCAACATAAAAAAGCATCACTTAAGCTTTGAGACGGCTTCCAAAGTTTTTCTTGACCCGCTGTTTCTTGAGATTCCCGATGAGGAACACTCAGAGACAGAGCAAAGGTATCAAGGATTTGGAAACATAAATGGAATTGCCGTAGTTACGGTGTTTTATACGGAACGGTGTTCAGACGGAAAGGAACGGCACCGCTTGATTTCAGCAAGAGGACTTGATCCGCAGGAAAAGAAAGCGTATGACGAATTTATCAAATCTTACACAGGAACAAATTGACGAACTTAAAAATCTTGGAAACACCCCTGTTGACTATTCAGACATTCCAAAGACAACGGATTTCTCAAAAGCTAAATTCAAATATTACAAGATTGAGCCTATAAAACAGACAGTCACAATGAGGCTTGACGCGGATTTGGTTGCAGTTCTAAAGAGTTTCGGAAAAGGCTATCAGTCAAAGACAAATGAAATTCTTCGTTCCGTTGTGATGGAACACAAAATGCCTGCACTGGATTTTACTGACTAAAAAATCCGCCGGGCGGGTGGACTTGCGGAAGAATCTATATTAACCGTAAACGGGGCGGTTTTCATCAAGTAATTTTTGCAAAAGTGGATTATTAGCCTTTGCCTTTACATCCAATTTTGAAATAAGATCACTGTCAGAAACTGTTTCACTAATCTGTAGAAGTTCCACAAAACAAATTGTTATCTTATAGAGTTATTTCTGTTTACTATAAAGTAATTTTATTACTCTATCAAGTAATTATCTTTCTGTATAGAGAATCGTTTTATGCTCTGAAGAATAATATCATTTTTACATGACAAATGAGGAAATTCACAGATATGTAATTGAGAAGATAAGGCTTGCGCGTATTTCAAAGGGACTTTCGCAGCTGGAAGTGTGCACGCGCGGAAATTTCTCGCAGAGCTTCTACACGCACGTCGAGTCCGGCAGAAGCCAGCCGTCGCTCATGACCATAATCAGAATCGCAGAAGTCCTTGAGACGAATCCGCGTGAATTTTTCCCTGAGTCAGAAATAAAGTCAAAGTCCGAAATCAAAAAAGAAATCGCCGCGCTGCTTGAGGCGCTGTAAATCCGTTCAATTATGTTTTTCCAGAACCCATTTCCAGGCTGGAAGAATTTTAATCTGCGTGCCTTTGTATTCGGCAGTTTCCTCCGCATCCTTTGAAATCACAAGGCAGTTTTTCAGCTCGTAGCGTCTGTCCAATGAATGCAGTGCGGAAAATTCGCGTTTTCGTGTCTCGTCATCGGAAAGGCTGTAGCAGACCTGAATAGCGGTTTTTTCTTCCGGCAGAACAAAGTCAACCTCGCAGTCGGCAGAGCGGTAAAAGCAGAATTCGGTTTCGCTCCTCAAAAGCGTTACCGCCACAAGATTTTCCAGAAGTGAAGTGTTCGGGTCGGTCAGAAAGAGGTTCAGAATTCCGTTGTCCGTTATGTAATATTTTTTGACGGATTCACGTTCCGAAAGCTTTGCTGAAAGATTTTCCGCATGGAAGACAAGCCACGCTTCTTCCGCATAGTTCAGATATTCCGCGACCGTTTCCGCCTTGACCTTTGTTCCGCACGACGAGACGATGTTCGCAAGCCTTGTGTACGATGAGGGCTGCTTTACGCTTTCCGCGATTTTTTTTATCAGAAGCTTGACGGCTCTCTCGTTCCTGATTTTGTAGCGCGAAATCAAATCGCCGAAATAGATTTTGTTGTAAAGGTTGCTGAGCCAAAGCCGCTTTTCCGCTCCCTGCGCATAGTGAAGCTCAGGAAGTCCGCCGTTGTAAAAATACGTCTCGAACTCTCGCACGATTTCATTTTTGCTGCGGATAAGGGAAACCGGATCCGTACTGATTCCGTTCAGGGAAAGATGCTCTGCGAACGAAAACGGAAAAACGTTCTGAACAAGAAATCTTCCGCCAAGAACGGTTGCCATTTCCTTGGAAAGCATTTTTGCATTGCTTCCGGTGATGAAAACCGAATATTTGTTGTCCGCCAGCCGCCGCGCGAATTTTTCCCAGCCCACGACATTCTGAATCTCGTCAAGAAAAACAAAAGGCTTGTGGCTGAACATCTCGCCGTAGCACTGCAGAAGCAGGTCAAGGTCGGCAAGCTCAATTCCGTCAAGGCGGTCGTCCTCAAAGTTGAAGTAAAGAATTTCCTCTATTTTATGCCCCTCTGCCAGCAGGTCATGAATGCACTGGAACAGATAAAATGACTTGCCGGCGCGCCGTATTCCCACAAAAATATAGTTGAAGTTCGGCTGGATTTTTATGCTGCGGCGAACCAGATGCACAGACTGCACGAACCTCTGATTTTCGAGAATTACTTCCTTCACTTTGTCCTTATTTATGCTCATGCGGTAATTATATTGTTCAAAAAAGGGAAAATCAAGAATAATTTACCTTATAAGGGGATAAATTTACTATATTTAACACTGTATAAGGTGAAAAATCACTAAAAAACAGGCAGAACGAGATAAATTTGTAAAGAATTCCGCCTTATAATCTATGCGCCAAAAGCGGGGAAATCCTTTACTCCAAGACTTTTAGGAACACGGCGCAGCTTTCAAGTTCGGTGAATCCGGTTTTCCTGTATAAGCCGTATGCCGGAATTCCGTGCTCAGTCTGAAGGTAAATTGCACTTATGTTTTTCCGCCTAAGCGATTCTTCAATTCCTTTCATGAAAAGTTTTCCGTTTCCTTTGCCCTGCGCTTCCTTGTTCAGAAAAAAGTCATCAAGAATGTATTCGGTTCCGCTCCACCAGTGGACAATGCATCCGATTGTGGCTCCGTAAAGTTTTCCGTCAATAAAAAATCCGAAGACAAGCGAACCTCTTCTCTGTGTAATGTCGCAGATATATTCGTGAAGCTGAACCGGGTCGTTCCATCCGTCATTCCAAGGCGGCGAATTGAAAACATCACGGAACATGGTATAATTAGCCATGCATTTTACAGAGGCAAAAGGAATTCTTTCGGCGCGCAACGGAATGAACATTTACCGCGGTTGCACGCACGGCTGCATTTACTGCGATTCGCGCAGCCGCTGCTACCAGATGAGCCACGACTTTGAGGACATCGAGGTAA
>NZ_DBKJ01000058.1:0-31773 GCF_002297325.1 Treponema sp. UBA753
AGGAATATTTCGACAAGGGAATTCTGCTTGTAGCAATGGTAAAAGCAGGATGTGAGCTTGCATTCGAGACAATGGTTGACGCAGGAATCAAACCTGAATCAGCTTACTACGAATCATTGCACGAAGTTCCGCTCATCGCAAACCTGATTGACCGCAAACGCCTCTACGAGATGAACCGCGTAATTTCAGACACAGCGGAATACGGATGCTACCTGTTCAGCCGCGTTGCAGCCCCGATGATGGCGAAAGACCTTATGCCGAAACTCCACACAGACGTTATCGGAAAAGGACTCGACCTCAAGGACACAAGCGTGAACAACACCCAGCTCGTTGAAGTAAACGCAGAAATCCGCAACCACCCGATTGAAGTTGTCGGACGCAAACTTAGAAGCTACATGACAAGTATGAAACCAGTTTTGTAATTTAATTGTAAAACTAATTCACACTTGAACTTTTGCAAAATCTTTTGCTAGACTAAGACCGTCATTTTTGTGGCGGTCTTTTTTTGTTGATGCCGTTTTAAAAATTGACTGGAGAATTTTTATGCCGATTATTACAAAGCCAAATTCTTTTGAAGCAGATTATTTTTTTGTTTGCAGAGGAAATGAAATTCTAGTAAAAGACAATTCTTTTATTTCAAAAAAGGAGTTTGAATTCTTTGCAAATGAAACTTTTTCAGACGACTGGTATATAGAAAAAAATCTTTCATGCGCCGCAGCTTTGGCTAAAGAAAATCCTTTAGTTCCTGAAAACTGCAAATTTATTTCCGTCCGGCAATTTTGTTTTGAGCATAAAGAAATCGCATTTCTCGCTTCAAGAGCCTCAAGCATTTTAAAGCAAAGGAGCAAATTCAAATTCTGCCCTTCATGCAAAGAAAAATTAATTGATGACGAAATTGAATCAGCAAAAAAATGCCCGGAATGCAAAACAAAATTTTTTCCGCGGATAGAGCCAGCAACAATAACGCTCGTTTCCAAAGGAGAAGAAATTCTTCTTGTAAAAAATAAAAATTCCGCATACAAAAATTACGCCTGCGTTTCAGGCTTTGTTGAACAAGGAGAAACTCTTGAGCAATGTGTCGCACGTGAAATAAAAGAAGAAACAAACATTGAAGTTCAAAACATAAAATACTGCGGAAGCCAAGCCTGGCCATTTCCAGATCAGCTCATGCTAGCGTTCACTGCAGAATACAAAAGCGGCGAAATAAAAATTCAAGAGTCTGAAATCCTTGAAGCCCGCTGGTTTAAAAGAACTGAACTTCCGCCAGAATCACAGCTGCCGTGTCCAGGTTCTGTAGCATGGAATTTGATAAATGGAATTTTTAAAAGCTAAAAAGAACAGAGTTTGACCACCGCAAAAAAAATATATAGAATAAAAAAAATTTTGAAATTTCTAAAGAGGAAAAATATGTCCGAACTTAATTTGATGAAACTGCAAAACGGAAGCGATGTGCGTGGAATTGCAATAGAAGGCGTTGAAGATGAACATGTAAATCTTACAGATGAAGCAGCAAACTTAATAGGCCAGGCATTCGCTTTGTGGCTTGAAAAAAAATGCGGAAAAAATGCAGCCGAACTTAAAATTGGAATTGGACGAGACGCACGCATCACGGGAGAAAAACTTGCGCTTGCCGCTGCGGAAGGAATTTCTTCAACTAGCGCAAAAGTTGTAAACTGCGGACTTGCAACAACGCCGGCAATGTTCATGTCGATTGTTTTTGACAAGACAAAGTTTGACGGCTCACTTATGATTACTGCAAGCCACTTGCCATTCAACAGAAACGGAATTAAATTTTTTAATGCAGACGGCGGACTTGAGCATGAAGACATCGAGGAAATTTTAAAAACCGCACAAAATCTAACTCTGCAAAAAAACTCATCTCCGTTCACGGAAACTTTCGACTTGCTTTCACTTTATGCGGAACATTTAAAGCAGACAATTTGCAAAGAACTAAATTCAACTGAATCAGAAAAACCGCTTTCAGGATTAAAAATTGTTGTCGATGCAGGAAACGGAGACGCAGGATTTTTTGTAGACAAAATTTTAATTCCGCTAGGGGCAAACACAGAAGGAAGCGAATTTCTTGAGCCAAACGGAATGTTTCCAAATCACATTCCAAATCCAGAAAACAAGCAGGCAATGCAGGCAATTCAAAAAGCCACAGTTCAAAACAAAGCAGATCTTGGTTTGATTTTTGACACAGACGTTGACAGAATGAGCGCGGTTTTTCACACAGGAGAAGAAGTCAACCGTGATTCTATAATCGCACTTTTTTCAGCCATACTTGCGCCAGATTTTCCAGGCAGCACAATTGTAACCGATTCTGTAACAAGTGATCGCCTGACTTTCTTCCTTGAAAAAAAACTTGGACTAAAACATCTTCGCTATATGCGCGGATATAAAAATGTAATTGACAAATGTCGCGAGCTTAACGAAAAGGGAATTGTTTCTCCGCTTGCAATGGAAACTTCCGGACATGGAGCTTTAAAAGACAACTACTATCTTGACGACGGAGCTTTCCTTGCCGTAAAACTTATTTCATCACTTGCAAAAGCTTCCAAGGAAAACAAAAAAATCGAAAGCTTTATTTCAGAACTTCCGCCGGCTGGAATTGAAGCGGAATACAGATTTAAAATCAAATCAGAAGATTTTAAGCAATACGGAAAAAAAGTCCTTGAAGAATTCAAATCGCGCGCAATAAAAAGCCACTTTGACCTTCCTGAAAATTTTGAAGGCGTGAGAATTTCATTCCATGACAAAAATGCAGAAGGCTGGCTTTTGTTACGTCTTTCACTTCACGATCCTGTAATGCCGCTCAATATTGAAGGAAAAACGCAAAAAGACAAAGACGAAATTGTAAAAATAGCAAAGGAGCTTGTTTCAGGCTTTGAATTGCTAGACACAAGCGTTTTAGACAGCTAAAAAAAAATGCGGAATTTGCGCAAAAAGCATTTACCACATTGACATTATTCGTTTTTTTATTCATAATTTAGTTCCCTGCGATATTTCGTTGGTGAGGATGGTGAACAAAGACATGGCAACAATCAATGTTGATGAGAATGAAAACCTCGAAAAGGCAATCAAACGCTTCAAGAGAATGGTTGAAAAAGAAGGCATTATCCGTGAATACAAAAAGCGCGAATATTACGAAAAACCTTCTACAATCCTCAATCGCAAAAACAAATCATTGGCTCGTAAGCTTTTGAAAAAAAACCACAAGCCGCATGATTCTAAATCAGCTTACTAATTGTGATTGAAGCCCTGGAATTTTCCGGGGTTTTTACATTTTAAAACAAGCAAATAAAATTAAAATTTCATTAAAAAAAAAGAGGAGCTTATGAAAATTCAGGATGACAATGAAAATTACAGGCAGCTTTGCTTTAAATGTATGCGACCTGTTTCTTCATGCTACTGCAAATACACAGCTCCTATAAACTGCGGAATTAAATTTGTATTTCTAATGCATCCAAAAGAGGCAAAAAAGCAACGCACAGGAACAGGACGCTTAGCATCTCTTTGTCTTCCCGAAAGTGAGATTCTTATGGGAATCGACTTTACAAAAAACAAACGCCTAGAACAACTTTTAAATGACCCGCAGTATTATCCTGTTTTGCTCTACCCTTCACCAGATGCCTGGACTTGCAGCAAAGAAGGATTTAAAGAAACAATACAAGGAAAAAAACTGCTTGCAATAATCGTGGATTCAACTTGGTTCTGTTCAAAAAAAATATTGCGTTTCAGCACAAATATAAATTCTCTGCCTAAATTTTCATTCACTGGAAACTACAAAAGCATTTTCACTTTTAAGCACGAGCCGCAGGAATATTGCGTTTCTACAATTGAAACTTGCTACTATCTGATTAAAGAGTTGCAATCAACTGAAATCGTGAATAAAGAAATTTCGCCAGAGCCTCTTATGACAGTTTTTAAGCAGATGATAAAATTTCAGCTTCAAAAAGAAAACGACCGCATAGAAGGCAAAATTCCAAATAGCCATGCAAAAGACTGGAAATACACACGCAAAAAAGAAATTCCAAACTTCTAGCAGCCGACTCTTTTTATTTTTTTATATACGGAATATCTGAGTTCTTATAGCCCGGAGTTGCAGTTTTTGCAACAATCCAACAGTCTTTTCCGTTTACTATAGGCTGACCGTTTTTATATGATGCAATGGCTTCCTTTAGATTTTGGCGTGAAAGACTTTTTGTTGGTGAAATGTTATCGCAGCAAACTGCATTTTCAAGATAAGCACCGCCTTGCCATATTTCGCTTTCTGAAACAACAGAGGCAAAATCAGAAATTCCTTTTTTCCATTCGGTGCAATCTGATTTTGCAAAAACAACAGCATCAAGAATTTCAGAAGTATTGGAATTTCTTAAAACAACTATATCACTAGCAGCAAACGGTTTTTTTGTACATCCGCTCCACAAGTCCCTAGAAGTATCGCAAGAATCCTCATGCGTAGAAAGCCTTAAGTTATCCTCAAGTTCATTGTGCATTCCCTCGCCATCAAGACCTTCAGCAATAATCATTCTCATGTGCATGGTAACATAATCGCCTTCTTTTACTTCAACTGCAGGAAGAACAAATTTTGTTTTGTCGCCATTTGCCGCACTCACAATTTCAAGTCCAGAAAGATTTCCGTCTTTTAAAACATAAAGCTCCACGAACTCGCTGCGATGAACTTTTTCCCCATTTGAAGTTTTAGTTCCATAAGCATTTCTAAGTTCCGTAATTATAACTTTTGCAGGATTGCTGTTGAAGCCCTTAAATGGAACACTGAAAGTTAAAGAATTTCCTGATGAATCAAAAGCCATGCCTTCAACTTTGTAATCAATTCCAATTACAGTTTCGTTTTGAAACTCAAGCAAAACTGAATTTTCTTCATATTTACATTCTGCATTTCCCAAGCTTGAAATTTCATTTGTCAAAAAAAGCTCTGTGTTTTTCAACTCAACTTCTCTTGAAAAATCTATGCGCGCAGAATTAGAAGAAGTGGCGCAAAACTTTGTTATCTTGGGAACAGAAAAATCCCCAGACAAAAGTTCAAGACTTTCAACAGAAGAACGGCACGACATAGGACAAACAGAAAAAGTAACAGCAAACAAAAGTCCCGTAGAAACAAAAAACACCTGAGTTAATTGTTTTACAAACCGATTCAATTTCATAAATCCCCCTATATATTTTTTTTTAATGCGTTAAGCACTCTTAATATTTTTATTACTTAAAAATAAAAAAAAATGCATTGTGATTCCATTTTTACAAAAAATTCATTAAACTTTTTTTATGGAATATAAATCGTTTTTTGAAGAAAATAAAAGCATTTTTCATGTTCAGTCAAATATTTATTTCAGCCAATGCAACGCAAACAAAGACTTGAGCCTGCACGAGCTTTTAAAAATAACTTCTGATATTGCAGTTGAAGATTACAGGCAACGCGGAATGTCGCGTGAAATTTTAAAAGATAGAGGATTTGGAATTCTTGTTTCACGGTGCTCATATAGAATTCATCAATGGCCAAAAGAAAATCAATTTATAGAAGTTGAAACTTGGGAAGAAAAACCGCAGGCTCTTCAACTTATGCGCGGCTATAAAATTCTTGATGAAAATAAAAATGTTTTAGTTTCTGGAAAATCATCGTGGCTTTTAGTCGATATAAATGAACGCAGAATTCTTCCAACAAAAAAATTTGCGCTAAGAACTCCTCCTGAGTTTTGCATTGAACTTGACTGCGACAAGCCGGACAAAATTCTTCAGCCTGAAAAAAGAGAGCTTTGGGACACACGAACAATAAAGTTTTCAGACTTGGATGCAAATGGGCACACAAACAATTCAAGATACGCAGCATTTGTTGAAGATGCAATTCCAGAAGAATTCCGCGCAAGAAAACCAAAAGATTTCAAAATAAATTTTGCAAAGGAAGCAATGCTCAATGATAAAGTTGAAATTTTCGGCTTTAAAGAAGAAAATAAAATAACGTTCCTTGGGAAAACGCCAGAGTCAGTTTCTTTTGAAGCAATCATTTCATATTAAAAAATCATATAGTATAAGCTGAAATATCAATTTCCTTGTCGTAGCGAAGATAATAAAGAAAAGTTTTTATGTCTTTTGCATCGACATGGAATATTTCAGAAGCGGCTTTACGATAACAAGAAAGCTGTTCAATATAAAGTTCTGGCTTTGCAATGCGGTCAGTTTTATAGTCAACTATAAAGAGTTTTTGATCTAAGTCCTGAAAAATCAAATCCATTGAGCCCGTAAAAATCGTGTCATCCATAAGAAGCTTGAATTTATTTTCAGCTTTGCATAGACGATTTGAATTTTTTGCATCTGCAACTTTTTTTCCAAGCTCACTTTTTTCAAAAGCCTCACACATAGAAACCACAGTCTTTAAAAGAATTTCTTTGGCCTTTTGATTTTCAGAAAGTTTCTTTGCAACAATTCTGTCAACAAAGTTTTCAGCATTCAAAATATTTCCTGTAGAAACAAAAGATTCAAGATAAGAATGCGCAAGTTTTCCAAAGTCAGCATAGTTAAATTCACTAGAAGCAGAATCCTCTTCATTGTCTTCTGAATCACCAACATCTGGCTTTAAAATCAAATCAACAGAAGAATATTCTTCATTTATTTTAAATGCGTTGTCTATTTTTACAGTTGTTTTTGGAAGCAGTTTTTCAAGACCGCTTGGCGTTTGGGTTTTATCAAAAAATTCCAGAGGAAAATTAATGTCTTTTTCAAAAGGAATTTTGTCATAGAAAGCAGAAAACAGTTTTATTTTTTCTTGTCTAAGTTCATCTAAATTTATTTTGTCATCTGCACGGACTTTTGTAGAAACAGGATTTATCTTTATAAAATCAAAAGGAGCGCCATTTTTATTAAACACAGGTTCATTGCAATAAGACTCAAAAGAAAAATCATTATCGGCATAAAGTTCTTTCTGATAATAGAAGCGGCAAAGTTTATGCATCAAGGAAAGAGGACCATCATATTTTTTTTCAGCGTTGTCAGAGTCGTCAAACTTTTTTAACTCCTTGCTTCTTGAAAGACTTCCAACCAAATGCACGTCTTCTTCTGCACGTGTAATGGCAACATAAATTTTTCTCTTTTGCTCAGCAAGTTCTCTTAAAGCTGAATCTTCTTTTTGCCGCACCGAAAAATAATTTCCGCCTTCGCCCAAAGCGCATAAAGAAACTCCAGTCGCATTTTTCCCATCAAATCCGTCTTCATCAAAGAAAAAAGTTCCTATTGTCTGCGCCTTAGGATTTCCCCAGATTCCAATAACAAAGACATGCCTAAACTGCAAACCTTTACTCTGATGAATTGTCATAATTTTTACAGCATCTGGTTTTTCAATCGGATAAGAAATTTCTTTGAGTTCAAGCTCAACACTCTCATCATTCATATAAGACGAAATTTCTTTTTTCTTTGCAATTCCGAGCTGATCAACAAACCAAGAAATACTTTTTCCTTCGTTTTCAGCCTGACGCGCAGTTTCATAAAGCAAATCAAACTGCTCTGAATAAAGAGAGAGATTTCTGTTTAGAATTGTTTCAAAATAATATCCAGTTTTATACCACAAAAGTTCAAGTGATTTTGTAAGGCTTTGAGAAAGAATGTCATCTCGCAGTTCTTCATAAAAATTTTTCGCAGCTAAATATTTTTTCATATCAGAATCAGAAAGAAAGAGCGAATCATTTTCTTCAAATGCAGAAAAAAGAATTTCAGAATTTCTTGTTTTTTTAACTGATGATGACAAAATATTTTGAACACCTTGCATGCTTATTCCGGCAAATGGTGAAGAAAGAAAAGCCGCAAATGCATTTGAATCTGAAGGATAGACGCAAAATCTTAAAAAACAGTAAAAATCATTTACAATTCCTTCCGAAAAAACATTTGTCTGCCGATCAACTGTGTAAGGAATATTGAAAATAGAAAGATACCTTTGCAAATAAAATCTTCCTGAGCGAGAATTATCCAAAATTGCATAATTGTTAAAGTTGGAATCATTTTTTGAAAGCTCATAAATTTTTCTAGCAATAAAATACGCTTCTGTTTCCTCTTTACTAAGGCACTTTCCGTAGTTTACAAAATCAGAAAAACTGCTTCCATCTTCATTTTCACCTGTATTTAAAAGACATAAATGAACAGGAACATTGTTTGCACTAACGGAAGCAGGAAGTTCATTTTTTTTCAAAGCATTGTGCTTGTATTCAGCTTCATAACTTTTTACATTTGCAATTCCATTTTCTTCTGAATAAAACAAAGATGGAATTTCTGTTTCATTCAAAGGCTGATTGTTATTACAGTTTCCAAACATCAGATTAAACGAGTAAAGCAAAGGAACAGAAGAGCGGTAATTGTTCGTCATGTTCAAGTTGACATTTTCTTCACAACCAGAATTGTCCTTTAAAGATTTTTTCAACTCATTAAATACGCTTACATCTGCTCCTCGGAACTTATAAATTGACTGTTTTTCATCTCCAACAAAGAAGAGTTTTTCTGTGGAAATATTTTTTTCAAGCTCAATAAAAAATTCAGTTTCAGTTTTATTTTCGACTAAAAGCTCTTTGCCATCATTTTCAGAAATAAGAAACAAAAGCTCCTTGTTTTTTTTGTTGTTATCCTGAAACTCATCTATCATTATTTTTTTTATAAGATTTTTCTGCTGCTTTCTGATGTCCGGCTGCTCAATAAGAATCCTTAAAGCCAAATCACCAACATCTTTAAAAGAAAGATTTCCAGAAATGCGCTTGGTATTATTTACTTCTTCAAGAAATTCATCGAGGAGCTCAAACATTCTTTTTTGCGCAGAAAAGTTTTTTATAAAATTTACAACAGAAACAACAATAGGAATTGTTTCTCTTATTTTTTTTATAATTTCCTTTATTTCTTTTACGGATCCTTTGCTTCCGCCTTTGTTCATGTTTATTGAGCAAATAGAATTTATACTTGAACAAAAATCTTGTGCAATTGCAGAAAAAGAATTTGCATTTTTTTCATCTAAAGAATCAAGCAAAAAATTATTTTTGACTTCTTTAAAATCATTTTTATCAACTAATTCTTTTAACTCACTTACAAAAGTATTTTTTTCATCAGATTCATTTAAAAGCAATTTTAAATCTTCAAACTGAGATTTTATAGAATTTTCATTTTCGTCAAAAAAAGAATTCCATTCTTCAATTATTTGCGCCTTTTGTATTTGAAAATTATCCGAGAAAAAATTTTTACGAGTGGCAACAGAAGTACATTTTAGCACTGGAGCAGAAAAATAATTTGCCGCAAAATCTTCAATTTTTCCAGGCATAGAATAAACGTTAAAGCATTCTTCTGTTCTATGCTTTAAAACAAACGGAAGAGCAGCATCTTCAACTGCACGATCACAAGATGAAGAACCAGTTGTAAAGTCAGGACGAATTCCATAGCGGCTAGCAGCAATTCTTACAAGAGAACCACTGTAAGCATCAAGTGTTTGAATCTTAGCATCTGCAAATTCATCCAATGCTCTTTTTGCAAGTTTTACCTGTTTTGGATATTTATCATTATCAAGAAACTTTACAAATGCATTAAGTTTTTTATATATTCGGTCATAAATTTCAGAAGCCGCTTCTTTTGTAAAAGTAAGAGCTAGAATATTTTTTATACGTATATTTTCATCAGTCATAAGTAAAAAAGCATAACGCAAAGCAAGAACATCGGTTTTTCCAGAACCAGCGCCTGCAGAAACAACTGCGTTATCTTTTTTTGTTATTGCCTTAATCTGAAAAACATCAGGCGACTTGGAGCTAGCTGGATTTTCAGTTAAAGGTTCATTTAAAAAATTATAATCAATTCTCATAAAATTTCCTTTCTTGCAATATTAAATGATGTTCTGCAAATTGAATTCAATCCGCACTTCATGCAGTCTTTGTAAACATTTACACCGTGCTCTTTATCCATTTGAAAATTCTTAGGCTCAAAGTCAAATTCAGAAGATTTCTCATAAAAGTATTCTGCAAAAATTTCAAACTCTGACAAAGTTTTTTCAAACCCTTCTCTATCTGTGTTATGGCTTCTTGCACTCGGCAGTTTTGAAATAATTTGCACAACATCAAAGTTATCCGCAGAATCTTTTTTTATTTTGTAAAACATGGCAGAACAAACTTTCATTTGGTTGTTTTCCAAAAGTTTTACGTACGAAGCCATTTGAAAATCTCCTAAGACTGGAATTGAATCCGCATTAAAAATGCAATCTTTTATAGAGGGCGCAGAACCAGTTTTGTAATCAATGATAAAAAGCTCGTCAGGTTCATCAGGATTCAATAGCGCACAGTCAATTTTTCCAAAGAAATCAAACCGATCTGAATTACAAGGAACCTCTTTCTCAAACTCAACTCCTTCAATAAAATAGCCTCCAAAACTTTTGTTTCCTTTTTTGCTAGAATAATCCGGCAACGCGCAAAACTGCCTGAAAAACAAAAATACATTTTTACAGATAAGTTTCTTTTGGCTTTCAATAATCTTAAGAGCAAGCATACTTCTTGAAAATCCTGCATGAAGTTTAGCTTCTTCAAAAGCAGAACAAATCAACTGTTCAATTTGCACAGAAATCTCATCATTGAATACAGGAATCTTTCCCTGATAAATTCCGTTCTTATCCTGAAATTTTTTACATACAAGTTCAATCATTTTATGAACAAGTACACCAGCTTCATAATTTTTTATAAGGTCTACATCTAAAGAATCCTCTTTTAAACTCAAAACTTTTGTAAAAATGAATTTTCTTGGACAAGGAAAAAAACTTTTCAATTCAGTTTGAGAAATTTTTACTCTTTCAAGATTTGAATTCTTTCCTTTATCTTTTAGCTCTGCATTGATTTTATTTTTTAGTGAATCAGACATAAAAGAAGAATCACCTGATACAAAAATAGTTTTCCAGTTATAAAAAGATTTCTGCTGCATTTCTGAAAAAACACGATCCGAAACAATGCCGTCTTTAAAATCATTTTTTTCATTATTAATAAAATCAAATTGCTCAAGATTTTTTTCATCTGATTGCTCACAGGAGTCAAGCGCAGTGTGCATAATCGCAGAAGCAGAAAATGTTTTTTTTGACGCAGAAAAAAACACCTGCTTGTTTTTTAAACTTCTTTGCTGGGTACAATAGAGTTTTATAAAATCAACAGAAGCATCTTTTTCATTTAATTCAAGCAACGCACGTTTTTCAACATCATTTATAAATCCAAGTTTTCTAAAAGGAACAGAAATATCTTTTTGGGTTGCATTTATTACAAACTGATATTCAAAATCCGCGCAAACAGAAAGTCTATAAGGAAAAATATTAACTCCATATTTTTTTTCATTAGGTGTATAAGTTTTTTGATTGATTTCATTTATAAAAAAATCAAATACAGAATTTAATTTGTAATTTATTTTTGAAAGATAATCATGTTCAATAGACACAAGGTTGTTTAAGTCAGTAATTATCCGTCCTAGAATTTTATCTGTTGTCTTGTAACGTTCTTCATTAAACTTTTTTTCATCAACAAATTTATTTTTAAAATTGTCCCATGCAAATTTCAGTTTTTGAAAACTAGATGCATTTTCAAATTGCAAAACAGTATCTTTGATTTTTAGATAAAATTCTTTTTCTGCACTTCCATCATCAAGTGAAGAAAGCCATATATCATTTATAGATTTTCCTTCTTCATAGCTGCATACACATCTTTTTTCATTTCCAACTCTTACAAGACGCTCATTTAAATCAAAATTTTTCCATGGAATATATCCATCAAGCAAAAATGAACGCACACTGTCATAAGAAAAGTTAGAAGAAGCGCAGTCTTTTATTTTCTGAAAAATATCTCCTCCGCAATTTTTTGTATATGGAACTCCGGCACGCACAGTGAACGGAACAGAATAAATTGAAAGTTCTCTTTCCAAATAAGGTCTAATGTTTTCTAAGTCTGGAACATTGACAGCCACTGTACGCAAATCAATTTTTTCAAGATGAAGCTGTCTAAGCCTAAGAGCGAGCATTCTAATTTCTTTTCGAGCATCATTATAAAAAACACATTTTCCAGTCTGCTCATTTTTGGAAATACAAACCAATGTTACATTTTCTTCTGCACAAAGAATATTTTGGAATTCTGCAAAGTCTTCAAGAATCTCTGGATAAAAAATAAAAATATGCTTTTTATTCTTCTTGAAATTTGAATCCAGATAAGAAGGCTCGTAAAAATTGTTCTGTGCCAAAAATTCTTTGTAAAGCTCAAAAAGCTTTTTGTAGTCATTATCCTCATCATCAGGAATTTTTCCTAAAGCGCAATATTTTTCAAACTGCACATTCCAAAGTTTTAATGACGGAAGAATCTTTGAAATCCAGTCTGTAAAGCTAAAAACATTGTCTTTGAACTCTGGCGCAGAAGAAACAATTCTTTTAAAGAAATGCTGCTCATTGTTTTCTAAAAGAATTTTTTGAACAAAAACTTTTCGTACAACAGGAGGAATGCAAATAAGATTTTCATCGGCAGCCTTTAAATAATCTGACTTAAATTTATCCCATGCTGTAAACTGATCAAGGTTAAAAGCTTTTACTCTAGATTCATTCGTATTTTTTATAGCCCAGTTTATCCAGCTTGTTTGAACAACATCAGTGGGAAAGACAAAAAGCGAATTAATATTCTCTATATTTGCCGCAATAACTTCTGAAATCTTATCTTCACTAAAATTCATAGACTAATAATATAGCACATAATTTCTTATTTTTAGACAAAAAGTAGATTTTCACAGAATTTTTTTTCAGTAAAGTGTTTTTTTTCTAAGAAAATAAATACATTATAAAATAAAGCAGGCTGTCTAAAGGCTTGTTCCTATTAAACAGTCTGCTGCTTAGTTTTAAATAACCGCTATTTCTTGCCAGCTATTCCAAATTCCTGCCATCCCGTCTGTGGAATAGTCAGTTTTACACGCTTTCTTGCATCCCTGATATGCAAATCTAGTCTTCTAGTTTCTTCAGCAATGTCCAAAGTACAAGTTTTTAGATCAGACTTAAGCTTCTCCTGCTTGCTGTCAAGATTCTGAAGATTTGCAACAATGCTATCAAGTTCCAAAGCCTTCTCTTCTCCTAAGCTTACACTTGCAAGCTCCTCTTTGTGAGCCTTAATGCCAGCTGACATCAGCCGTGCGTCGCTCATTTTCTGTGCAAACGTATTGCCCATTGTTCTTCTCCTTTAAAAAATTAAGACAAAGACCTCTCTTTAGAATTAATTTTTTAAGCCGCTTCGAAAAATGTTTTACGAAGCATAAGTTGATAAATAGTTTGCAACGCAAACTTTAAAGGATTAAAATCAACAGAAGTTCTGTCAATTTCCATTTACTCTCCTTTTTTAGATTTCAACCTAGAAACCGATAATAAAAAGGTAAAAAAACTTTTAGGAATTTTCAAGGAAAAATCAAAATTTATTAAAAAAAACATTTAAAAATTACAAAATAAAAAAATCAACAATAAAAGAGGCTATTGCAGGCAAATCTAAAGAAGAATTAACTATTATTAAAGCCAAAACACTTTGACTTTTACTAAAAACACTTGTTTCCAGCTCAAATTCATCTGTTTTTTAAAGAAAAATACTTGTTTTTAGTGTAAAACTAGATATCTTTTCTCTAAAACCATCTGTTTTTAGAGAAAAAACACATATATTTAGTCATAAACTAGATGGTTTTATATAGATACAAGTATTTTTTCTAACAAATTACAAAAGCCAGAAAACAAACAATGTCATTTTCCGGCTTTTGCAACTTATTCAACAATAAATTTTTTTGTATTCTTTTATACTTTGAACAAATCTACTTCGTTTCCAAGTTTCTTTATAGACTGAGCCATAAGACTAGAGATTCCAGACAAGGCATTTCCTGTTTCATTTATTTTTCTTGCGCCAGCGGACATTTCGCTCATTCCTTGTTTCATGCTCAAAGTTGAATCTTGCAAAGTTTTTATCTCATTTAGAATAGCCTTGCCGCCTTCTGACATTTGCTTAGAAGATTCCCTTACTTGCACAGTGCTGTCATTCATTTGTGTAAGCGCAAGAGAAATTTGCCGAGAGCCTTCGCCTTGCTCCTGCATAGCATTTTTTATTTGTGATACAAGATTGTTTGTCTCTACCATTTCATTTGAAACAGCAGAAAAAGTTTCGGATGCAATCTTTGAGGCAGAAACAATCTCTTCAATTCCATCGGTTATTTTTTGCAGCTGCTCTCCAATTGTCTTTGACTGTTCAGATGAAGTTTCAGAAAGCTTGCGGATTTCATCTGCAACAACACTAAAGCCTTTTCCAGCTTCACCAGCGTGGGCAGCTTCGATAGCCGCATTCATGGCAAGAAGATTTGTCTGTTCTGCAATGCTTGAAATAACAGCATTTGCTTCCTGCAAAGACTGAGATTCGCTTGCAATTACAAGAATTCTTGAATTAACATCATCCTGCTTTTGCACACCCTCAGAAGATTTTTTTTCAAGACTTTCAAATGAATCAGCCATCTTTCCAACAGAAGAATTTACAGAATTTATATTGCCTATCATCTGCTCAACTGCCGCAGAAGCTTCTGTAACACAAGCAGACTGACTTTCAATCATATTATTCAGGTTGTCGATTCCTATGGAGATTTTATCAAGAACATTTGTAGTTTGATCTACGCTCTCGGAGTTGCTGTTTATGCCAGTTTCGACATTCTTGATATTGGAAATTATCTGGCTTATAGAAGTTGCTGTATCTTGAGTTCCGGCATCCAAATCCGAGTCCACTTTTAGAAGTTCATCTTTCAAATGTTTTATAGCAATAATTATATTTTGCAGTTTTTCCATAAAAGTATTAAAGCTGATTATAATTCCGCCTATTTCATCATTGCTCGTTTTCTTAAGCTCAATTCGCTTGGTCAAATCCGCATTTCCAGAAGCAATTTTATTTATAGACTGTTCAAGAACAATAAGAGGCTGCGTCTTGCGGATTAAATTAACAATAACGCCAGAAATTACAGCAATTCCGATGATAAAGTTTGAAATAACTATAATAGAAATAATTTTTCTAAAGATGCTAAGAACTTCTGCCTCGGAAATAACTATGCAGTTGCGCCAATCACTTCCTTCAACTATGGAATAGAAAAGGTAATATTTTCCGTTGGCAGTATTTATAATGCCGTTTCCATTTACACTTGAATTAGAAAGAATTTTCTTTGCATCTTCTGTCGCAAAAAGCTTATCAACCTCATTAGAATTTCCAGAAGAAGCTATCATAAGTCCAGTTCCAGAAATAAGAGCAGAAACTCCCGTATTTCCAAGTTCCGTATTTTCTACAAAACGGCTCAAACGCTCCGAAGTTGTTACTCCAGAGAAAAATCCGATTGTTTTTCCATTAACTTTAAGCGCGCGGTTTATATGAATAACTAATCTTCCAGAAACTTTAGATGGACTAGGATTGTCTACAAATGAATCAGCCCCATTTTGCATTATGGCTTTAAAATAATCACGGTCTGTTACAACTGTGTGAGTTCCCATGTCAGATTTAAAGTTTCCATCTTGATCAACAAAAGCTACATAATCAAACCATGACCTTCTTAAATATGAATGGCTTTGCAGCCAAGAAACTATTTCAGTCGGATCTTCAGTTTTGCAAATATCAGCATTTACATACACGTCCATTCCGATTTTAGACTTTTCAAGAACTGAAGCTATTTCAGAAGAATAAGACCTTGCAAGCTCTGAATACTTAGAATAAGCGTCTTCCAGCAAGTCTTTCCTTATTAAATTTACAATAACAACAAGCTGAATGACAACTAAAAACATTATAATAAGAGATGTCTGTATTCCAATTGAGACTGAAAGTTTTCCTTTTTTCATATTTTCACCTCTAAAATATTCTAAATGTTATATTATTATAAATCTATATCGGTAAAAAATCAAAAAATTCAATAGCTTAGAAAAAGTATTGTTTCTGTTTAAATTTGTCTTTTTGTCTAAAATTTAGTATTATCTTTTACAAAACATATTTATAGAGGCATTTATGAAGAAATTAACACCTATAACACTCCTATGCGGTTATCTTGGAGCAGGAAAAACAACTCTTCTAAACAAAGTTCTTTCAAATCAGGAAGGATATAAAGTCGCAGTTATTGTAAATGACATTGGCGAAGTAAATTTTGACGAGAAACTTATTGCCGACGGGGCAAAAATTACAGACACATCAAGCATTGTTCCTTTAACAAACGGCTGCATCTGCTGCACACTCAAAACTCAGCTTGCCCAGAATATCGAAAACCTTATAAAAAGCGGAAAATTCGACTATATCATGATTGAAGCAAGCGGTGTATGCGAGCCAATGCCTATAGTCCAGGAGCTTGAAACAATAAAGAACGGAAAAGTTGACAATGTTGTAGGCGTTGTTGACGCGGCACGCCTTGTAGACGAATTTGCAGGCGGAGATAAACTCTTAAAAAAGGATTCCATTGAAGAAGAAGACGTGGAAAGCCTTCTTGTTCAGCAGATTGAATTCTGTTCTACACTTGTAATCAACAAAAAAGACTTGGTTTCTGATGAAGAATTTAAGAAAGTACGCAAAGTTATTGAAGTTCTTCACCCAGGTGTAAAAATAATTGAAACAAGCCACGGAAACGTAGATGTAAAGGAAATCATGGGAACAAATTCCTTTGAATTTGACAGTGTTTACGCAAGCGCAGGCTGGTGCAAGCATCTTGAAGAAGACGAAGTTGAAGATGAGCATCACGAAGAACACCATCACCATGAGGAAGAGCATGATGAACATGAAGAACATCATCACCACGAACACGAGGAGCACGAGCATGAAGGACACGAGCATCACCATCATCACGAGCACCGCCATGAAGGAGAAAGCGAAGACGAGTACGGAATAGGAACTTTCATTTATTATAGAAGAAAACCATTTGACCGCCAGCTTTTGGACGAATATGCAAACACATGGCCTCGCAATATAATCCGTTGCAAAGGTCTTATGTGGTTTGCAGACGAACCAGAGATGGCTTGGGTGTTTGAAACATCCGGCAGACAAATTCAAGCTGGCTATTCTGGACAGTGGGTTGCGGCTTGCTCTCCTGCCGAACAGAAAAAAATCCTTGAAGAAAATCCAAAAATAAAGGATGAATGGGACAAAGATGTAGGCGACAGGATGATTAAACTTTGCATAATTGGCCAGAATTTGGACAAGGAAAAGATTTCCGCAGAACTTGACAAATGCCTTGCAAAATAAAAACACATTCAGCAGTTTATTGCATTTAGGCTGCTGAAACTACATGGAATATATTTATGAAAGAAGATTTTGCAGATAAATATCACAGAATTCTATGCAAAAAAACGCCGGATTTTCTAAGTAAATATATTTCATTGCCTATTTTAAAACGTCTTGAAGGCGTTGGACTTTTATGCGGAACCGACTGGACGCCTCTTTTTCATAACAAGTTCTTTTATTCACGGCTTGATCATTCAATAGGAACTGCTCTGATTGTTTGGAACTTTACAAAAGATAAAAAGCAAACTATATCTGCCCTTCTTCATGATGTTTCAACACCTGCATTCAGCCACGTTTCTGATTTTAAGAACGGAGATGCTCTTACACAAAGCAGCACAGAAAATTTAAATGCGCAATTAATAGAAAATGATTCAAAGCTTCTTGAATTTTTAAAGCAAGACGGAATAAATGTTTCAGAAGTAAGCGACTATCATATATATCCTATCGCAGACAATGAAATTCCCGGATTAAGCGCAGACCGTTTGGAATACATGTACCCGAGCGGAGCGGCATTGGATTCGGTTTGGACTTTAACAGAAATAGAAAACAGCTACAATCACATAAATGTCTTGAAAAATGAAAAGGAAATTCCAGAGCTAGGCTTTTTAGAAGAAGGCGAATGCTTGATTTATACAAAAAAATTCATTCAAACAAGCATGATTCTTCAGCGAAACGAAGACAAAATCGCAATGCAGCTTATGGCTGACATACTGAAACTTGCAGAGGAAAGCAAAATCATAAAACCAAATGAACTTTTTACACTTTCCGAAAAAGAAATTATAGAATTATTTACAAAATCAGCAGAAGAAAATCCTTCTTGGAAATTTTCAAAATACTTTAGGACATTTAGAGGGATGAAAAAGATTTTCCGTTCTGAAACTAAAATGAAATGCTTTTACTGTGTCAATTTACAAGTAAAAAGACGCTATATAAATCCGCTCGTCAAGACAAAAAACAGCATAAAAAGAATTTCAGAAGTAAACAAAGAAGCAAAAGAAATTATAGAACAGTTTTTACACTTCAATGACACAAAATTCGGTTGTCTGGAGTTTCTATGATTCAATGGAAGCCACGGAAAATAATCTTTATAGGCAACCAGACACCTCTTTTAAAGATTCTTGCAAAAGAAAATGAAACAGAAGTAATTTCATCTGTTAGCTTTCTTTCTACTGTAGCCACAAGGTTTACTCCAGATTTGATTGTTTTTGACAGCATACAAGATGCGGACATTCTTGAAGTGCGGAAAAATGAAAAACTAATCTTTGTTCCAGTTCTAATTACAGCAGAAAACTTTAAAGAGCTTAACAATCTAAATTCAATCTCTGATTTTTCAAATGTAATTATATGCAACCAGTCTGTTTCACAATGCAGCGAATTCGTTGAACGATTAAAAAATCTTATGTCAAAAAAGCAGCCTGTTCTTCCTTCCAGAACAGGTTCTATTGTAAAATATGCGATTCTTTATATGAACAAAAATCTTTCTAAAAAAATCAGCAGAAGTACACTTGCAGACCAAGTTGGAGTTGATCCAGACTATCTTACACGTATTTTTCATAAGGAAATGGGTATTGGAATTTCTGCATATCTTAGTCTTTTCAGATTAGAAGAAGGTCATAAACTTCTTTCACTTACAGGAATGAAAATTCAAGATATTGCAAAGGAATGTGGATTTTCAAACCCGGCATATTTTATAAATTCTTATCGTGCAAGATTTGGAATTTCGCCTGGCACAGTAAGAAAAGAAGGGCTTTCATCTTTAAATGCTTTTTAGCAATCTCGTTTTTCTTTCAATTTTTTTCAGATTATTGAATTCAAAAGTTTTATAGCCTATAATGCATGCATGATTCAGCTAATTGCATTTTTAGGAAACTACGGAAAAGAATATTCAGGCACAAGGCATAATGTTCCCTGGATTTTTGAAGAACAACTTCCGTTTGCGTCAAAAATTTCTTGGCAGACAAAGCATAAGTCAGAATTTTCTTGTGTTGACTATTCAGATTGTTTAAACTGGCTAAAGGACTTTTCACTTATAAAGCCAAGACAAGACGGAACTTTGCCATTAGCTTCAAATGCTCCGGATAAAATTTACTTTATGAAGCCTTTAACTTATATGAATTTAAGCGGAGAGGCAGTTGGAGAAGCAGCCCGTTTCTTTAAAATAAAACCGGAAAACATTCTTATTCTGCATGATGAGATTGAACTTCCGCTTGGAACACTTAGCTTAAAGTGGTCAGGGGGTCTTGGAGGACACAATGGACTTCGCTCAATAAAAGAGCATCTTGGAACTGCGGATTTTTGGAGGCTAAGATTTGGAGTTGGAAAACCAGTCCACGGAAGTGTTGCTGATTTTGTCCTAGGCTCATTTTCAGAAGATGAAAAAATAGCACTTTCACAAGTTTTTTCACAGGCAAATGTTCTTTTTTCAAAAATTTTAACTTCAGCCCAGCCAGAAAAGCTCATTCCTGAATGGGGAAAGAAAAAAGTTATTCCAGAAACAAATTAAAAGAAAAGTTATTTTATGGAAAAATCAGAACTTACAAAAAAAATAGAAAATCTTTCATTGCAGGCGGCTTCATTCAACAGGCTTTTTGAACTTGCAAATATTCTGCGCAAAGAATGTCCTTGGGATAAAATTCAGACACCGCAGACATTAAGAAGCACTTTAATAGAAGAAACATTTGAAACTGTTGACGCAATAACAGAAAAAAGCCCAAGCCACGTGCGTGAAGAGCTCGGCGATGTGTTTTTCAATCTTATTTTCATAGCAAAATGCTTTGAGGAAGAAAATGAATTTACAATTGACCAAGTTTTAAATGAAGTCTGCGAAAAACTTATCCGCAGGCATCCGCATATCTTTGAAAATACAAACGAAATCAAATCTTCAACAAAAATCCAAAGCGCATCAGATGTAAAAGCGCAGTGGGATAAAATAAAAGACAATGTGGAAGGCAGAAAACAGGAAAGCGCAATTGATTCTGTGCCTAAAGGATTTCCTCCGCTTTTAAAAGCATTTAAAATTCTAAAAAAAGCATCTAAAGCAGGCTTTGACTGGCGTGCAACAGAACAAGCCTATGATAAAGTGGGAGAAGAACTGACCGAAGTAAAGGAATCTTCAATAGAAAACACAGAAGAGGAAGTTGGAGATTTGCTTTTGTCATGTGTAAATTTAAGCCGCAAGCTTAATATAGATCCGTCAGTTGCGCTTGAAAGAGCCATAAACAAGTTCAGCTCAAGATTCAAGTTTGTTGAAAAAAGCATGAAACGTGAAAATCTTGAAATGAAAGCCGAAAATGACAGTAAAATGATGGAATTTTGGAAATCAGCAAAAATTATTGAAAATACAGAAGATTTATAGTATATTTTTAGCATGACTGTTCTTTATATTGCAGTCTTTTTTGGAGTAAAAATGATCAAAAAAATTGATGGCATCGTTTTGGAAGATGAAAAAGAGGAAAAAAAAGCTGAAAATGCAGCTCCAGATCCTCTTGCAGAAAAATTTTTAAAGACAAGACAGATACTTTTAAGCGGCGAAATCTGCGAAGAACTTGCAGAAAAGATTATAAGGCAGCTTTTAATTCTTGAAGCAGACAATGACAAGCCAATTTATATTTACATTGACAGTCCTGGCGGAGATGTTTATGCAGGATTCGCAATTTTTGACACGATCCGCTTTATAAATGCGCCTGTTTATATAATTGGAACAGGTCTTATTGCAAGCGCGGCAGCATTGATTCTTCTTTCTGTTCCAAAAGAGCGCAGGCTTGGTCTTCCGCATTCAAGCTACTTGATCCATCAGCCTTCAAGCGGAATGAAAGGTGTTGCAACAGACATTGAAATTCATGCGGCAGAACTTGCAAAGACACGCACAAAAATAAATGAGATAATTTCAGAGCAGACAGGAACTTCATTGGAAAAAGTTTCAAAGGACACTGACCGAGACTACTGGCTAAACTCAGAAGAGGCGGTTCAATATGGACTTATCTGCAAAGTAATTACAAATCGAAAAGATTTAGGCTGATTTTTTCAAAATGATATTCGAACTTACAGATTCCATAAAAAATGACATCATGTTTGCCATGGAAGACCAAAATTCTCAAAGTGTTTTCGATGCTATGGAAAATAAGGTTGTAAGTTTCGTAAAAAACTTTGATAATCCGGCAGAAGACTTAAAAATAGATGAAAACAAAGTCTATTCCTTGCCAAACTGGACAAGCGATGACGGTTTTGATCTTATGGAAGCCTTTTCAGAAAGCTGCCGTTCACCTTTAGCGAGGAATGAATTAAAAAGATGCTTACAAAGCAGAAGGGGGGTGTTCAGAAATTTTAAGAATATTCTAAAAGCGTATCCAGATGTTGAAAAAAGATGGTTTGCATTCAAGACAAAGAAAATGTTTTCTAAAATCAACGAATGGTACAATGACTTGCGCGAGACTTGGGGACTTGAGCTTCTTGAAGAAGATTCCGCAGATGAAACGGAAGAACTTGTTCGGAATGATTTTGAGTTCAAGGAATACGATTCTGCCAAGGACAAGGAATGCGTTGATCGTGCAGTTGAAATAATGGCAGAAGAATATAAAAACAGCTTTGAAGGCGAGATTGGAATTTCCATTGCTGCAATGTGGCGTTACCAGTCAGCTTTTTCTAAAAATGAGAATAAGTATGGTTTTGTTTGCTATTCCCATTTAAAAGAATTTTTGGGCTGCATTTTATTTTCATCATGTCCGTCCTCGGCAAAAAGAACAGCTATAGTTACTGATTTTTTTGTCTTTCAGAATTACCGTGGCTTAGGCATAGGAAAGGAACTTTTCCAAAAATGTCTGGAAAAAGCAAAAAGCAACGGAATTCAGTGGGTTTTATTTTCAAATACAATTATTCTGGAATCCATGGAGCATTTGTTAAGCCAGTTTTCTTTTGAAAAGCTAGGATCCGGCTATATTGTAGATTTATTAAAAGATTAATTTTTTATTCTGAAAAGCCATGCAGCGGCAGATTCAGAAAAGAGCCTTAGTTAGTTACAGGAGTTTGATTATGGCATACAACAATAACCGTGAAGGTTTTAAATTGAATGAAGAAAACATCGCATCGTTTTTGAAAGATGCAGTAAACCGCGTAGAAAAAGCAAGCAATGCAGAAATTGAAACACTAAAGCAGATTAAAAAGCTTTTCAAAAAAAATGTTCCTTTTTCACGCAGAAGCTATGTAGCAGCATTGCTTATCAAAAATGCAACTTCAGGATTCAAGAGCAACCGCTTTAATCGCACAGAAAAAACAGAAAAGTTCGGACGCTCAGACAGAAATGAACGTTTTTCAAGAAACGAAAGCCGCCAGTCAGAAAGAAATTCAGAGGAACGCAAGGAACGCGCAGAAAAAACTCCACGTGTAACAATCGATCCTTCTGTTGCAGACACAATTTTTATAAGCGTTGGAAGAAGCCGCGGAGTTTTCCCAAGAGATTTAGTCGGACTTCTTGTAAGCGTTGCAGGTCTTGAACGTTCACGAATTGGAGAAATCAGAGTCCTTTCAAATTATTCTTTTATAACACTTTTTGCGGAAGACTGCGATAAAACTATCAAGGTGTTGAATGAATATGAATACCGCGGAAGAAAATTAAGCGTAAGCTATTCACGCAAAAAGGATGAAAATGAAGTTTCTGGAACAACAGAGCAAGTTTCAGCAGAGCCTGCTATTTCAGAAGAAACAATACCTGCAAACGTTGTAAATGACGCGCACACAGACACATCGGCAAATACAGAGGAAGCAAAGATTGCAGCGGAACAGAGCGCATTCGCAGCTTCAATGAACAATGCTCCAGTTGAAGACAAGCCATATTCAGAAACAACTGATGACGGTCAGGTAAAGTCTCACTTTGGAAACGGTGAAGCATATTGATTCATGTCATACAAACAGGACCTTTCAGTGTTAACACTTACATTGTAAAACTTGAAGGTTCTGACGCATTAATTGTAGATCCAGCCTGCTGCAAATTCTCAAACGATGAAGAAAAGTTTTTCTTATATTTGGAGGAAAATAATCTTGTTCCAAAAGTTATATTTTTAACCCACGGACATTTTGATCATGTGGCAGGACTGAATGTAATAAAGCAAAAATTTCCTGATGTGAAAATCCTTATTCATTCAAACGACGCGCATTTTATAGGAAACGGAAGTGAAATTTTGCAAAGAATTTCACTTGAGCCAATGAATTTTCTTGAATTTTTGCCGTTTGTTTCAAATCTTCCAGAACCAGATTTCTTAATCTCTGACAGCACAACTCTTTCTTCTTATGTAAAAAATATTCCGCTTCTTGAAAACTGGAAAATTCTTCATACGCCTGGACACACAAAAGGTTCTTGCTGCCTATACAATCAAAATGAAAAAATTCTGCTAAGCGGCGACACAGTTTTTCACCGTTCTTGTGGCCGCACGGATCTTTTCAGCGGAAGCGATGCGGATATGAAACAGAGCCTGAATAGAATTTACACAGAACTTCCAGAAGACACAAAAGTGTTTCCTGGACATAATTACTACGGCTTTACGCTCGGAAAAAATTGAAACAAACATTCTAACTGTCATTCTCGTGCCACAGACACGGGAATCCATTTTCTGTGATTTTTCAACGTCATATTCGGCCATATAACTTTCTTTTTAAATTTCTACAAAAAAGCCCTGGCAATAACCAGAGCTTAATAAACTATTTTTCTTCTTTTGCAACTTTCTTGGCACGAGGCTTTCTTGGTCGTTTAGGTTTTTCTTCAGAAGAATTTTTTACAGCCGTTGCCTCAAGTTCATTGCAATGATCCTCGGCTTTTATAATTTCCTGGAATTCTTTGCCTTCCATTGTTTCCTTTTCAAGAAGACGCTGCGCAATATATTCAAGAAGATTTCCATGTTTCTTTAAAGTCTTCAGAACAAACTGATAACGTTCTTCCATAACACGGGCAATTTCCTCGTCTACATATTTCTGTGTATCTTCTGAAAATTCGCGCACAAGCTCAGGTTCCTGAGTTCCATAGCCTCTTCCGCTTTTTCCAAGAGTAACATTCTTGAATTTTTCGCTCATGCCGTAATCTGTAATCATGCGTTTGATAATATCTGTTGCACGGCTAATGTCATTTGAAGCGCCAGTGCTTATTTCACCAAAAATTATCTGCTCAGCCGCACGTCCGCCTAAAAGAACATCGACCTGTCCCATAAGTTCTTTTTTGCTGTACAAAAACTGGTCATCTTCTGAACGCTGCAAAGTATACCCCAAAGCGCCCATTCCACGCGGAATGATTGTAATTTTATGAACAGGGTCGCTTCCAGGAGTAAATGCCGCAACAAGAGCGTGTCCTGTTTCATGGTAAGCCACAATTCTGCGCTCATTTTCTTTTACAACGCGAGATTTCTTCTTAAGACCAACCAAAGTTTTTTCTATGGCTTCGTCAAAATCATCCATAAGAACAACTTTTCTTCCAGCACGAACCGCAAGAAGAGCCGCTTCGTTTACAATATTGGCTAAATCCGCACCCGCAAATCCGCTTGTAGCGTGGGCAACTGCGGAAAAATCAACGCTTGAATCTATTTTCACATTCTTTGCATGAAGCCTAAGAATTTCTTCGCGGCCCTTTACATCAGGTTTGTCCACAACAATTTGGCGGTCAAAACGGCCAGGACGCAAAAGAGCTGGATCCAAAATATCAGGGCGGTTTGTAGCAGCAAGAATTATAAGTCCCTTTTCATTATCAAATCCGTCCATTTCAACCAAAAGCTGATTCAATGTCTGCTCGCGCTCATCATTTCCGCCAAGATTATTTACACGGCTCTTGCCTATAGCATCAAGCTCATCAATAAAAATAATGCAAGGAGCCTTTTCCCGGGCAGCGCGGAACAAATCACGCACACGGCTTGCGCCAACACCAACAAACATTTCAACAAAATCAGAACCAGAAATTCTAAAAAACGGAACACCAGCCTCACCTGCAACAGCACGAGCAAGCAAAGTTTTTCCTGTTCCCGGAGGTCCTACAAGCAAAGCACCTTTTGGAATTTTTCCACCTATATCAGTATATTTTTTAGGCTGTTTCAAAAAGTCAACAAGCTCCATCAATTCTTCTTTAGCTTCGTCAACGCCTGCCACATCCTGAAAACGAGTCTTTACTTTTCCTTCATCAACAGCCTTTGACCTTCCGCCGCCGCCAAGAATAGACCCCATTCCGCCAATTCCGCCGCCCATTTTTTTGAAAATAAAGAAATACATCAAGAAAATAAAGCCAAACGGAATTATAAGATTAAGCAAAAGCTGAATAAGATAATTGTTCTGCCGCGTTACAAATTTGTAGTCCACGCCTTTTTCATCAAGGAACTCAATAAAGCCTTCCATAAGAACGCCAGAAGTTCTATAGACACCGCCGCTTTCTGTTCCAAGAGGCATTCCCATAAAACCAAAACGCGATGGCTGAGAAGTACCGGCAGAATGCGAAGCATACCCAGTAAAATAATTTTCACCAAGCTCAACACGAACAATCTGCCCCTGATCTATAAGATTCCTGAATTCAGAAAAATCAATCAAATCAGTTGGCTTGGAAGAAAACATCATGTTCACGGCTATAAGAACACCGGCAAGAACTAAAAGTATTGTCCAAAAAGGCGGACCTTTCTGAGAACCATTGCCAGAAGGCTTTTTGTCTCCCTTTTCATTGTCTATAGAAAGCTTGAAAAAATCATAAGGATCGTTTTCAGTCTGCTTCTTGTCGTCATCTTTTTTGTCGTTCATTTTTACCTCAAGTAGAAATTTTGCTATATCAGATAATATACAATATATTCAGGAACTGGGCAATTAAGAATAAGGCTTCAGCATAAAAAAAAACCGGACTGCAAGCGCAATCCGGCATAAGTTTGGCAAATTAAAAAGCCCTACTCTTTTACACCACCAGCAGTTACACCGCCAATGATATATCTTGAAAGGAAGAAATAAATCACAATCAAAGGAAGAATAGCAACAGTCATAAGTGTATAGTTAACACCCAAGTCAAACATCATGTAGTCAGCAGAACGGGCGTTTGCAATAACAATCGGAACTGTCCAAAGTTTTTTGTCGCTGATTACGAGTGCTGGAATAAAGTAGTTGTTCCATGAAGTAACGAATGCAAAGATTGCCTGAACCGCAAACGCTGGCTTGAGCATAGGACAAACAATCGCATTGAACGTATAGAACTCGTTGCTTCCGTCTACGCGAGCAGCTTCAACAATTGAATAAGGCAAAGTTGCTTCCATTGACTGGTACATATAGAAGAAAACAACAGGAGCTGCAATCGCAGGAATAACAAGAGGAATATAAGAATTCATAATTCCAAGTTTTGTAATCAACTGCAAAAATCCAAGTGTAGAAACCTGTGTTGGAACCATCATAACAGCCATGATGAACTTAAACGCGCTCTTTTTGCCTTTGAAGTTATACATATAAATTCCGTAGGCAGTCATTGCGCTAAAGTAAGTTGTAAATGCAGCTGTAAAAAGAGCAACAAGGAAGCTGTTTCCAAGTCCGCGGAAAATAGGATAGCTAGTTCCGTAAACCTTGCGTTCAACCTGCTGACCTGCAACAATATCAAACCAGCGTTCACTCTTTATAAACTGCTTAATATGAAGCCAAAGCTGAGTTCCAGGAATAGCAGAGAATCCACTCTGAATCTGCGGATGTGAACGAGTCGCATTGATAACCATGATATAGAATGGAAACAATGAAAGAATCGCCAAAAGAACCAGAACTGCATAGCAGATAAATCTTCTGGTAGAAAGCATTTTTGCCTGACTTTTTAATTTCTCCATAAAATTATCTCCTATCTTTTATTCTGGTACTTGCTCATAGTAATCTTATAAACAAGTCCACTTAAAACACCAGTAACTGCAAACAAAAGAACAGAAATAGCTCCTGCAGGTCCGTAGTTCTTGCTCTGAAGATGATTGTTAAGCTTCATAATAATAGTCATTGTGGTTCTGTCTGGAGTACCGGCAGCATTTGTCAAAATCTGCGGAACATCGAACATCTGGATACCACCAATCAAAGAAGTAATGAAAACATAAACAAAAATTGGAAGAAGCAATGGCATTGTAACCTTGAAGAATACCTGAGAAGGAGAAGCTCCATCTATGCGGGCTGCTTCAAAAAGACTGTTGTCAATTCCCATAACGCCAGCCATAAGCAAAATTGTTGTGTTTCCGTACCACATAAGGAAGTTCATTGTAGCAACCAAAGTCCTAGTCCAAGCCGTAGAAGAAAAGAAACGAATTGGTTCCATAGGTTTTTGTGTGCCGGCTGCAATAGCAGCCGCATTTGTATTGTCAACAATAGAGCGAATCATTCCGTTTACAGGACCGTTAGGCGAGAACAAAGTAAAGAACAGCATTGCGAATGTCGCGGCCATAATCAAGTTAGGCATATAAATAACTGTTTTAAAGAATCCTTGGCCTTTAAGATTGAGCTCTGTATTTGTAAACCAAACAGCAAGAAGCAAAGAGATTATAATCTGCGGAACAAATCCCATGACCCACATTATAAGTGTATTAAGGAAATATTTTCCCAAGCTGTCGCCAGCAGTAAATATCGCCTTGAAATTTTCCAAACCAATAAAAGTAGGTCCAACAGTAAGAAGTCCTACACGGTAATACTCAAACAAGCTGAAAATAAAAGTTGTCAAAAGCGGAATGAGCGAAAATATAATATAAATTACAAAGAATGGCGCAATAAAAACATATCCCCAATTATCATATTGGATGGTATGCTTTCTATTTGCACTTTTTTTAACATTATTTTTCATTAAATCCTCTCAGAAATAATAGCAACACATCATAGAGGGAAGTATTTCTATTGAAAAAAACGGGTAAAAAAAATGCCACCTTAAAAAAGGCGGCATTCTTACTTTCTGCAACCTTGAGACTGAAACCATGCAAACATGGTTTCAGTGATAAGAATTACATCAATTATTTAGACAAGTTTGGATAAAGTTCGATAACAGAAGTATAGAAGTTGTTCCAAGCCTGATCCTGTGAAACTTTTCCGTTGTAGTAGTCAGACATAGCAGCCATAAGTTTTTCTGTCATACCCTGATCGTACATAGACATGCAGCTCTTGTCGATAGAATCAGCAGAATCGATGAATACTGCCATGTGGTTCTGTCCACCCAAGAATGGGTTCTTGTAGTCAGATGCTGCAACTTCGCGCATAGCAGGAGCGTTGTTTGTGAAGTCGCCCATTTCTGTAGCGATGCGAACCATTGTGTCTTTTTCGCAAGTAAGTGTGAGCATGATGTCTTTAATCAAGTCAACATTGTCTGAACCTGCTGCACCACAAATCCAAGTTCCACCCCATGAGAATCCCATAGGTCCTTTGCAGAATGCCCAGTCGCCATAAGAACCGTTTCCAGCAACATTTCCCTTTGCAGGATCATCGAGAGTGTTAGGAGCAAGACAGAAGTCAATGAACCAAGCTGGTCCGAAGTATCCGAATACTTTTCCGTCTTTCTTTGCACCCTGGAAGCTTTCTGCTGACCAAAGGTTAGCTTTGTTGTTATAGCCCTTGTCTGTGTATGTCTTTGTCATGTCAACCCAGCGCTGAATCATCGGATCAACTTTGATTTTGTTTCCTACAACCCACTTTGTCTTTACGTTGTCAGAGAATACACGGAATGCATCATCGAATCCAGAAAGCATGAAGTATCCCTTTGCTTTTGCCTTTGCAGCAACTGAGTCGAATTTGTCCCAGTTAGCAAGAGCTTCCTGTACTTTTGCTGGATCGTCTGTTCCAAGAACAGCTTTTGCGATTGAGCGGCGATAGATAAATCCAGCCGGACAAGCCTGCCAAGAAACACCTTTGAGAACTCCTTTAGAGTCTGTCATGATGTCTTTTGTATACTTGAACTGGTTGGCCAAATCAGCCTTTGTAAGACCGATGTCTTTAACTACATCGAGAGTATATGGAGTGTCAACATACTTCAATGCATAGTCAGCTTCAACAAGGAACATATCAATCTTTTCGTCTGCTGCTGCTGAGTTCTGTGCAAGAAGAGCTTCATCAAGCTTATTCTGATAAGCATTTCCCTGGTTTGGAGTCTGGATGAAGTTTACTTTTACACCAGCTGGAACTTTTGATTTGTAGTATTTTTCAAAACGTGCTGGGAATTCATCGTTCCAAACAGCGATGTTCAATACTTTTCCGCCAGTTGTTTTACCTTTAGCCTTCTTAAACCACGGAAATGATGTTGCTGCTGACGCAACCAATGCTACTCCCAAAACTGTAGCTACTAACTTTTTCATGCAATTGCCTCCTTCATTAGTAATGCATAAACCTTTTTTCTTTCTAAGGTGATTTTTATTATAAATCAGAATTTTTGTTTTGCAACAAAAAAAAAGCAAAAAAAATCAATTTTTATAGAAACGTTTCAATAATAATTTGCGTTATTGTTAAAAAATTTGCCGCATACTTTTTATGCAGCATGAAATTCGCTATAATATAAATATGAAAAACAGCGGTTTTAACGGAATCATTTTGGACATAGACGGCACAATCTGGAACACAACAGGAATTGTCGCAGTCGCCTGGAACAAGGCAATTGAAATGTCCGGGCTAAAAGCAAAAAAAGTAAACGCTCAGATTCTTCAGCAGGAATTCGGAAAAACGATGGACACAATCGCAAACGACTTATGGCCGGAACTTGGCAAAGCGGAACAAAGCAAACTCATGTCATACTGCTGCACAGAAGAACAGATTGCAATCCGGGAAAACACATTCGACATAACATATCCCGGCGTAATTGAAACAATAAAGGAACTTTCATCTTCAGAAAACTTTTACATTGTAAGCAACTGCCAAAACGGATACATTGAGCTGACAATGGAAAAAACTGGACTTTTGCCTTTTATAAAAGACTACGAATGCTTCGGGCGCACAGGAAAATCAAAGGCAGAAAACATTCAAATTCTAATGGCAAGAAACGGAATGACTTCCGCAGTTTACATCGGCGACACACAAGGAGATGCAGACGCTTGCGCTCAGGCTGGAATTCCCTTTATCTGGGCTTCCTACGGATTCGGAAAAGCTTCAAAATACATAGAAAAACTTGAAAACTTTTGCGACTTAAAAAAAATATTTTCAGAATGAAAGAGGTAATATCAATTAAAAAATATCTACTAAACTGTCATTCCCGTGCTTGACATGGAAATCTTATGAAAATTTATGACAGATTATCAATCGAGTTTCTTTCAGAAACATCGTAGGGTCAAGCCCGATAATGACATTTGACCTAAAATATATTTTTCATTTGGAGGAAAAATGCTTTACATTTTTGACATGGGTGGCGTTGTAACAAACTCCGCAGTTTTAGACGACAAATTGTGCAAGGTTCTTGGAATTTCAGTTGAAGAATTTGAAAAAATCTGCGGAAAAAAAACAGACGGCGCAAACAAAGGCCAGCTTGAAAGCCTAGGATTGTTCAGTCTTTGCTCCGACGGAATAATCGATACAAACGAGTTTTGGGCGGAATTTTCAAAGAGAAGCGGAATTGCCGTAAAAACAGACTGGTTCAGGTGGCTTTTTCATCCTGTAAGAAACGAAAAAACTGTGGCAATTGTAAAGGCATTGCGTTCAGAAGGAAACAGAGTTGTGTGCGGAACAAATACAGTTTCTGCGCATTACTTTAACCACCTTGAGCGCGGAGACTATGCGATTTTTGACCAGACATACAGTTCATGCTATATGGGAGTTTCAAAGCCGGACACAAATTTCTGGAAAATAATTCTTGAAGCAGAAAATGTTACTGCAAAAGATGCCGTGTTCATTGACGACAGAAAGGACAACTGCGAAGCCGCCGCTTCAATTGGAATACACGCAATCCAATTTACAACAGCGGAAGAAATCGCAGAACTTTTGGGCGTAAAAATTTAACTCATGCTTTTCCAGCAGTCTATAAATTCAAGCATGAACTGCTGGATTCCGCCGAACCACTTCTGCTGAAAACGGCAGGCGTTTTTTCCTATGTAGCGGAAGTGCCAGCATTCCCAGCGGTAGCCGGTAACATCTTCATATCCTTTTGGAAACGAAAGAGACCAGCCGTAATCCGCGGCGTTTTTATAGACCCATTGCCCCATTTGAGTCTTGTCAAAGTCGTCAGAAATCGAGCCGAAATCAACTGCTGTTCCAAGCTGATGCTGGCTTGTTCCCGCTCTCGCGCTTTCTCGTTCAGCCTGTTCAAGTCCGTCCACGCTTACCCAGTAGTTAAAAAGATTTTCCTGATAAGAATAAGAGCGGTAGGCGGAGCTTACCAAAAGCCTGATTCCGTCATTTAACGCGGCCTGCGCCATTTCATTCAAAGCGGAATAAGCTTCCGGTCGGATTTTCATTCCGGCTTTGTTCAGGTCAAAGAGGCTGTTCTTTTCCAAAGAAACCAAGTCTTTCGGCACGTAGGAGGAAGACGCGGCGTGCTTTTTGTCAATTAAAAAGAAAAGGCTTTTGT
>NZ_DBKJ01000071.1:0-2298 GCF_002297325.1 Treponema sp. UBA753
TTCTGAGTTCTGAGTTCTGACAAGATTGTGTTTCTCCCTTTTCTATTTGTCAAGCAGTAGTTACTGTTTTATTGTAGAATATTTCTGCCATGCTGTCAAAATCTTTCTTATTGACAAGTAAAGATTTACACATTTTATGAGCGTTAAAAGCTAAAGCTATCACATTTTATGTTTTAGTTTTAATACAAGAACCCAAACAGCCACAATGGAATTTTAGAACCGCTGCCAGCTTCAATTCCGTCCGCTGCGACAAAGGCATTTTTCAGACTCTTTATTTGCTCTCCTGTTTTGCTTTTTCCGCCACATTCAATTGTATATTTGCCGTTTACAAAGAAATCACTTGTATCTGAAAATTCTACTGTCTGATTATAAGAAAGCTGGTTAATCAAAAAAGTTTCCCTCGCATTTCCTTTATCCACATTTTCTCCCTGATATAAATACATCAAGTTTGTATTTTCAAGAAAAATTTTATCAGGTTTTTGAAGCGAACTTACCCCTTTTAAATCCTTAAATAAAGAATCAATCAATTTTGCATCCGTAAGACTTTTTAAGTATGAAAGCAGTGTGGCCCGGTTCAACTCCATAGCACCGGAGAGCTTTGACACATTCAGCATAAATGGCGAACTTTCAGCAATTATCGCCAGAAGCTTCTTAATCTTGGGAACATAGGCTATTTCTATTTTTCTCAAAAGCGGAAGCTCCACATCCAAAATCATATTTACGGTTTCCTCTAGCTTCATGTAGTAAGAATCCAATCCTTCCATGAAAAAAGGATAATATCCGGTCTTTAGATATTCATCAAAATATTCAAACGGTTTTACTTTTCCGCAAATATCAAAAGCATGTCTTGAATGATTCTGCAAAATTTCTTCTAAAGACAATTCCTGAAAGTCATTTCCTGTTTTTATATTTAAAAACTCCCTGAAGGAAAGTCCCTGCATATTGTACATCGCAGGACGGCGGCTTAAATCCGCACGCGCATCAAGAATTTGAAGAAGAGATGAGCCCATAAAAACAACCTGCAGCTCAGGATAATCATCATAAATATTTTTTATGTACACAGGCCAGTCTTCATATCTATGGACTTCATCTAAATAAAGAATTTTTCCGCCGTTTTTTGAGAAAGAATCAGCAAGATCAAGCAATGAGTTTTTTGCAAACCAGATATTATCAAGGCTTACAAAGAGAGCTTTTCCTGAAGATACTAAATCCATATAGTTATTTTTTAGATGCTGAAGAAGCAGTGTTGTCTTTCCGCAGCCTCTGGCGCCTTTAATTCCAATCAGCCGGGAATTCCAGTTAATTTTATTATCAATTGACCGCACAAAAGATTCTTTTGTATTCCTGATTCTTTTTGCTGATACTTCACTCAGGGTTGTATAATCTATCATATATCAATATTATACATCATAAAATTAAATTGTATAGTCCAATAAACAAAAATTAGTAAAAATTGTATATCAAAGTAAACAATTTCAAAATTGTCAGCCGTGTAGACAGTTTTTGCCTTGTCGTTCACCGTTGTTTCTCTTAAAAACTCAATCTCCCCCAATCAGCCAATCCAATGCGTTCATTCTGGCTATTCCGTTGTAGTCGCCCGGCGGGTCATCGTCCAGCGTCAGAATCAGCTTTATAAATTCTTCCGCGACGCTGTCTATCACCTCGCAGTGCAGAACATCTGAATGAGTATATATTCTTTTTACAACATTCTTTCCCAATGCGTTTACGATATATGCCCTTTTTTGCTTTTGTCTGCGCCCGATAAATTCAATCAGGCTGCAAGTGTAAAACAGCGCGTTGTCATTCTTCATCGGTAACCTCGTATGAATCTATGAATTTTAAGCATTCTAAAGATTTTGCGGTGTTGAAACTTATTTGATGCGTAGGATATTTAGCCCAAACTTCGAGTTTTNNACTCATGGAATTATTTTAACATGATTGGCAATATATTTAAAGCAAAGGCTGTGTTCTTGTACTCCTGCCCTTTTGCGCTACAGAACTCTTGCAGCATAAACGGCGGTTTTTCGCTCAAGGGATTTTTTTAGGGTTGAACGTCCGTGCATAAAGTCGTTTTCAATCTGGCTCAGTTTGGACTTCATACGGCTGCGCGTGGTTTTTAGCACTCCGATTTTTTCTGAGGAAATGTTCCAGCCTAGCCACTTCGCCCGCTGCCGCGGCTCCGCTTGCAAGGCCTGCGCCTTCTTTCTGCACCCATATAGGGTTACTGCGCGGATTCGCACTTCCGCGCAGGCGGAAGCTGTAAAATAATTTCCTTGCAGAACTAGCCAACGCTAGTTG
>NZ_DBKJ01000071.1:2374-2571 GCF_002297325.1 Treponema sp. UBA753
GTTGCGAACAAGGCGGAAGCCATAGCAGCCGTAGCTGCCGCTCGGGTTGTAGTAGCTCCGGCAGGCAACCTGAGCGAGGTCGGCGCCGTAGTTCCAAGAACCACCGCGCTGACAGCGGATAGAGCCCGACGCCGGGCCTGTACTTACCGTGCCACTTGATATGCTACCATACCAGTCCCAGCACCATTCCCATACGT
>NZ_DBKJ01000071.1:2660-2791 GCF_002297325.1 Treponema sp. UBA753
CCGTTTGCCTTTTTGGTCTTTACATCCCTTGTTCCTGTATTGCTCGTATTGGTTGTATACCAAGCCACCTCATCTATATCGTCGCTTCCAGCATAGGTGTAGTTTTCACCGCCGCGCGCAGCCCATTCCCA
>NZ_DBKJ01000129.1:0-861 GCF_002297325.1 Treponema sp. UBA753
ACATTGACTTAGACTTTGAAGAGCCAGTTCTTGAAGGAAGCGACGCAGAAGCCCAGGAAAACGAAGCTGAAGATAATACAGAAGATTTCGATTCCCTTTTTGAGAATTTATCTGATGAAACTCCTGAGTTGCAAGAACTTCCAGAAATCGAGCAAGAAACAGCCCCTTCCCCTGCAACAGCTTCAACTGTGGATTCAGAAGAAATCGACCTTTCGGACTTTGGATTTGAAGACAATTCTGAAAACTTGAATCCTATTTTAGGCGATGAAAAAGAGAAAAAAGAGCCAACTGGTCCAGTTGACTATGAAATGAACGTTGATATTGAAGATGACAATGAAACTCAGCCTGAAAAAGCAGAAACATCCGAATCGGAATCTTCTGACGATGATGACATTCAGGTTGACATTTCACAAGATTCAGAAAAAGCAGTTCAAAAGGAACAAGAAACTGACCTTTCTTCTCCAGACGACAGTTTTGATATTGATTCAATTTTTAACAATATTGAAGATGAAAACGGACAGACTGTAGACTTTTCAGCAAGCGAAACTCCTAAAGAAGAACAAAACGAGCCAGTTGCACTCGAAGAAATTCCAGCAGAACCAAACGCAGATGATTTTCCAGCAGTAGAAACTTTTCAAGAACCTAAGCAAGAAATTGCGCAGCCAGAATTAGAAGAACCGCAAGTAGAAAACGTTTCCACAGATTCATCTGACACTGAAATTTCTTTGGACGATTTTATGGGCGAAGAAGGCTTTACTGACGGAGGTCCTGGCGTTACAGGACCTTACAACGAAGACGGAACTTTGATTCAGCGTGAAGAAAAAAAAGAGCCGGCCGCGGAAGAACCTGAAACTGTAGAAG
>NZ_DBKJ01000129.1:1016-12118 GCF_002297325.1 Treponema sp. UBA753
TGAAACTGTAGAAGAACCTGAAGTCGCGGAAGAGCCGGAAATTGCAGATGAAACTTCAGTTGAAGATTTTCCAGAGCCAGATATTTTTGAAGCTCCAGAAATTGCAGATTCAGATGAAGAAATTCCGCAGCAAGAAGCAGAAAAAGATGATTTGGATGTAAGTTCTTATTTGGATGAAGCTCCTGACTATGACATGACAGGTGTAACGGTAACGCCAGAGGACTTGGAAAATATTTCTGAAGTTCCAGCTGAACCGGAAGTTCCTGACACATTCGAAGAAGAAGCCGCTTCCCTTTCAGATGAAGTTTCAACAGAAAATCTTGAAAACGAAGAAGAAAAACAGACATACAGCGTCTTCACTTGCAAAGACAATTCAAATACAAGTACAATAGAAGAAACTTCCCATGAAGTTTCAGAAATTCAGCAAAATGAAAATGAGCAGCCACTGGAGGAAAATATGCAGACAGAAGATTTTCAGAATGAAGAAAAAATTGACAATTCTGCAATCTTAAATAAAATTGCGGAAGAGCTTGCTTCTTTAAAATCTGAAATAAACGGATTAAAAGATGAATTTGAAGAACTCAAGAAAAACGGAGTTGCTTCTGAAAAAGCGGCTGAAATTCAAAATATAGAAGAAACAGAAATTCCAGCGGAAGAACAGCCTGCAGAAGAAATGCCAGAACCAGAAGAACCTGTCGTAGCAGAAAAAGAAGACACAGGTTTCTTCAATGACACAGATGAAGATGATACAATTGCGTTGAGCGGCGACGAGCTTAGCAATATTCTTAATTCAGCAGAATTCACTTCGCATGACGCAGAAACAATCGACACTGCAACAGAAGAAGAAAATGAACCAGCTGAAGAAATTGAAGAGCCTGTTGAATCAGATGTAACAGAGAATTCAGAACCTCAGCAGGAAGAAGAAATAACAGTTCCTGCCGCAACAGAAGATTTTAAAGAACCTGAAATTTCAGAGCCAGAAGAAATCGCAGAACCTGAAATAGACATTCAGGAAGAAAATTCAAAATCAGAGACAGAAGAACCGCTTCAGCAGGAAGAAGAAAAAGCAACTATAACAGACGAAGATATTCCTTCACCTACTTTGGAATCGCTGAATATTCAAAATACAGAAATAGAAAACGAGCCGCTCACAGAAGACAACATTGAATACCTTACAAGTGAAGTACCAGAAGAACTTCGTGAAGAAGAAAATGAAGCGGAAGATGAAAATCTTGAAACAGGAATCAGCGAGCATCCAGTAGAAAACGTATTCTCAAATTGGGAAGCCGCTCCAGAACCCGAAACAGAAAGTCAGGATTCTAAAGAAAGCTCATCTGAAGCACCAGTAGAAATCAAAGACCGCTCAAATGAAATTCCAGCTGATATGAAAGCTGAAATAAAATCTGTGCTTGCATACATGGATCAGCTCTTGGAAAATCTCCCGGAAGACAAGATTGCTGAATTTGCGCAGTCAGAGCAGTTTGAAACATACAAAAAGCTTTTTGCAGAACTTGGACTTTCATAATAAGAAGGATTCAAGAATATGATTGAAAAGAGCCATGTTTCCATTTGGAAATGTGGCTTTGTTTTTATAAAACTCGGAGAAAAAAATTGATGGAATTTTCAACAGCAACAAACGGCGAAACAACTTGCACTGAAAATGGATTCCGCCTGCACTCTTCCTACAATCCATCAAAAGAAGCCGAACGTTTTTGCAACACAGCAGAGTGTTCTTTTTATCCGCGTTATGTGCTCGTAACAGAGCCTGCCCTTTCATACTGCGTTCCATTTCTTAAAAAAAAATTCAGCAATGCAATATTATGCTGCATAAGATTTTCAAAAGAATTTGAAAGTACAAATTCAAACTGGGATAAAATTTTTTACGCCTACGGAAAATCACAAAAAACAAATCCACTTCTTGAAGAAGAAATTTTCAACTTTATGGGAGACGAAGGAATTTCATCATGTCTTTTTCTTTCATGGAAACCAAGTGAAAATCCATTTAAAGAGCTTTACGAATTTTCATGGGAGGAAATAAAAAAAGCTGTTTTAAAAAGCAGAAGTGTGCTTGCGACAAGAACTTTTTTCAGCAAAAGATGGGCAAAAAATGCGCTTAGATTTTCAATGTTCTGTAAAAATACTGCGCTGATAAAAAATGGAACATCAGACATTGTTGTGTGCGCAAGCGGACCAAGTTTAAAATCAGATATTCCGTTTTTAAAAAAATACCGGGAAAGATTTTTTTTAATAGCAGTTTCCTCATCTCTTTCTTCGCTCATTTTCAATGGAATCACACCGGATTTGTGCATTTCAACTGACGGCGGATACTGGGCAAAACTTCATCTTGTGCAATTATGCAATTCAAAAAAAATTCCGCTCGCATTGCCAGGAGAAGCCTCATGCTTTGCATCAATACTGGAAAGAACTAACATAATTCCACTTTTCTATGGAGACGGCTGTTCAGAAGAAATTTTAAAAGCTTCAGGCTACAGCGGGCATTCGGCATTTAGAAATGGCAGCGTAAGCGGAACTGCATCTTATTTGGCACTGTCAATCACAAGCGGAAAAATTTTCTACTGCGGACTTGATCTTTCATTTTCAAAAGGATTTTCGCACACACAGCCAAATGAACTTGAAAAGCGGAATTCAGTTTTTGACAACAGAATACGCACAAGCGAAACTCGAAATTTTTCTTCAGAAACAAACACAGCTTCAATTAATATTTACAAAACATGGTTTTCTTCAAATGATTTTTTCGGACGGATTTTTAGGCTAAGCGATAATTTTAACTATGATTCGAAACTTGGAAAAATAAAAGATGTTGACTGGATTCTTTTTGAAAAACAAACTTTTGATTTTAAAAACAAAACAAAGCCTCAGATAATTGAAACACAAAATATTTTTAGCAAAGAACAAAGAATAAATTTTTTGCGCGACACTGTAATAAAAAACATTTCAAATCCAGAATGGATAAAAAACGCACTTCCCGCCGAAGCCATATCTTTGGAAAGATGCAAAGACTTGTGCGAAAAAGAAAAAATTGAAAAAAGAATTCAAGAAGGAATGAAAATGTTTTTTTGTGATATAATGAAAGCTCTAGGAAGAAATGTCGCAATATGATTTATTCAAAAGAAATAGCCGAAGCAAAAAACGGAAGCAGAATTCCATTATTTAAAAATGGTAAACCTGCAAATTCAAAGTACAATCCTGATGCAGAGCAAATTTTATTTGAAGCTTTGCCAAAAGGTTGCATTATTGTTGCAGGAATTGCTGGTGGATTTCATATAGAAAAACTTCTTAGTGAAAAAAATATTTCTCTCATAATTGCAGTTGAAGCAGATTCAGAAAGTCTTGAATTTTGCAAACAGTTTTCATCCACAAAAAAAATAGAAGAATGCAAAAAAGCAATACTATGCGACAAATCAAACCTTGAAGAAATTCTTTACACAAAATACTTTCCTGTGCTTTACAAAAACCTAACGCTAGTTTTTAACAGAGCATGGAAAAATGAAAATCCTCAAATAGCACAAGAAATTTCTTCTACTGTAAAAAACTTTCTTGAAAAAGTTTCAGCGGACTATTCTGTTCAGGCGCATTTTGGAAAATTATGGCAAAGAAATATTTTGTTAAACCTAAAATTTATTTCAGAGCATAACAATGAAAATTTTTTTTCAGTAAATATTGAGCAAGACAAAATAAAAAAAACAGCAGCAATAGTGGCCGCAGGTCCAACTCTGGATTTTTCAATAGAAGAAATAAAGCATGGGGACTTTTTTGTAATTTCAACTGACACCGCTTTTGGCACACTTCTTCAAAACTCAATAATTCCAGATGCTGTTATAAACATTGACGCGCAGCACATTTCTTCCGAGCATTTTTTCTGCGCACACAACGAAACAAAAACAACATTCATTTTTGACTTATGTTCAAATCCTGAATCTGTAAATCTTGTTTATAACAAAAAAAACAAAGTTCAATTTTGCACAAATCAGCATCCACTTTCTCTTCTTGCCGCAAAAAACATGGATATAAAAAAAATTGAATCGGGAGCAGGAACGGTAACAATTGCAGCAGCAGACTGGGCAAAAAGCTGCGGATTTCAAAAAATAAAATTCTTTGGAGCTGATTTTGCATACAGTTTTGGAAAGCCATATGCAAAAGGAACGTATCTTGAAAAGCAATTTTTCTCAAAATCAAATAGAATAATTTCCGCAGAAGAAAAATACGCCGCCTTAATGTTCAGGACTGAACTAGAAAAAATTCCAGGTAAAGAAAATTCATTCACAACAGAAGTTTTAAATCGATACAAAAAATCACTTGATGAATGGGCGGAAAAAAACTTCTTCAAGCTGAAAAATGGAATTTATATTTCAGATAAAAAAATAAAAACAGAAAATTTCAGCACAAAAAACAATTTCAATTATTCAGAATTTTACATCCAGTTTACACATGGAATAAAAGAACTCTTAAAAAATCCGGATCCGGAAATAATTTTACAAAGCAACTGGGGGCTTTCAATTTTGCCGACTCTTGCTTTTTTTAAAAACAACACACTTTTTGGCAGTTTAAAACTTGCATACAATCAGGCTCTACGATATAATTGAAGATTATGAGAGCAAAAAGAAATTCGATTTTTATAACAACAATCTGTGCTGTATACATTTTGTCATTGCTAGTTTTTATTATTTCACTTGCTGCAGAATATAAACAAGGAGCTTTTAATTCCCAGAACAGATTCAATTCAATTACAAGGGATTTAAGCAGAATCAGCAAAAACTATGCACCGCAAAGCAAAAAGTTTTATGATGAATTTCTAGCTTCGCTCGGAAATATTTCAGACATAGCAGGTCTTCAAATCAAATATGGCGAAGAACTGATTTTTTCTTATCCTGGAAAAATGTCAGAATTTGAAAAAATAAATTCTTCACTTGTAAAAATTTATTCAACAACAGTTTTCACAGAAAATGGAATTCCGCTTTCGCTCACATCTTCTGTATATTTGCTCAAGCCTGTTTCAATTTTTTACAAAGGCCGAATCGCTTTTATAGTTGTAATAATTGCAACAATAGCAACAGCGGCATATCTTGCCTTCTTCATAAAAAATGGGACTTTCCCAAAAGAATCAGAAAATGATGAACTGGAACAGACTGAATACCCTGAAATAGAATCCTACGATGATTTTTCAGAAGAAAAAGAAGAACAAAATGATGAAGAGAATATAAATGAAGAAAACGAGGAAACATCAGAAAATAGCATAGAACAGGAAGAAGAGCCTCAAGAGCAAGAAGAAGATGTTTTGGCATTTTTAAATTCTGAACCAGAAAAAGAAACAAACAATCAGACAGAACTTTCACTTTCAGAAGATAAAAATGAAGATTCCACGGAAGAAGAGCCATCAGGACTTTTCTGCCCTAGCACAGGGTTTGGCTGGGAACAATATATGCTCACGCGCCTTGACAGCGAGCTTATAAGATCTGCTTCAAGCGACCAGGACCTGTCATTATTCACAATAAAAATTAAGGACATTGACTGGAATTCCGCCTGCGGAAAAGAAATCAGCAAAACAATTCTTGAGAAAGTTAAATTCAACGATCTTGTTTTCAATTATAAAGAAGACGGAGCAAGCGCAATTTTCCAAAATCAAAATACAGATAAATCTCTTGTAATTGCAGGCGACTTGCATACAGAAATAACTTCCGTTCTTTCAAAATACAATGAGCAGCATTTTGTAGGAATAGGAATTTCATCACGGACATTGCGCCTAATTTCTGCAACACGTCTTGCAAACGAAAGCGAAGAAGCCTTAAACAGAGCCGATGCAGACTCACCAATAATTGCATTTAGAGTGAACCCTGAACGGTACAAAGATTTTCTAGCATCAGAATCATTTCAAGAAGAAACAACTTCTTTAGGACAAAAAGAAAACAAAATCGCAGAGGATAAGCAGGAAGAATAATTATTCCGACTTTTCTTCCTCAATATTCGATTTCTGCGCATTAGCATTTTGCGCTGGCAAAAATTCTTCTAGTTTTTTCTTTATTGCAGGAATCGACTCTTCATCTGGAAATTTTTCTTCAAATATTTTAAATTTTTCATTCGCCTCTTCATATTTTTTTTCAGAGACAAGAACAGCAATAAGATTTTTTAGAACTGAAGAATTGTCTAGATTATTTTCATAAATAGAAGAATATAAATTTTCAGCTTCTTCTAAATTGCCGCGCATAGCTTCTATATAGGCCAATGAAGTTTTTAAGGTTGTATTTTCTAAATCATTCTGCAAAAGCTGTTCAAAAGAATTCTGTGCTTCATCCCAGTTTTTTAAATAAACATTGCAAAGCGCAATTTCATAAAAAGCATAGTCATGCAAAGAATCTGATGTCAAAGTTTTTTTATAATATTCAATAGCTTTGCTGTAATTTTCCAAGCTTTTATAATTTTCCGCTATTGAAAAATATTCTTCAAAAAGATTTCTTTCTACAACTTTTTTTTCACAAGGAATGGAAGTTGCACATCTACAAAAAGCAAATGGCAACAGAAAAAAAAGAAAAGTCTGGATTTTCATTTTTTTACAGATTCTTCAATAACTTTGTCATCTACAACTTTATAATGTTTTCCGGTAATCGGATCACGCAAAAATAATTCTTCAATTTTATTTTCTGAAATCTCAATTCCAGAAATTTTCAAAGTAAAATCATCAGTCTGTTCAACCGCGCCGCCCGTCATTGCAAAAGAAAGTCCCAGCAAAGAGCGCAACGCAACTACACTTCTTTTATCCAATAAATGAATGCTGAAAGAAAGCTCATATTTTCCAGAATATTTGGCGGAATCTTTTTTATCAGAAAAATAGCAAAGAGAACCAAAGATAGCGTCTGTTCCAACATTTATGCTCTGCCCTATGAGACTTCTCAAATACTGGCCGGGTTTAGTTATGTAAAAAAGAATTTCACCTTGAGACAAATCTTGTGCAATCCAATTTTTCCAAGCGGTTTCTGGAGCTGGATTATTTTCCGCAAATTTTTTTAGAAGAAAATCAACATTTTGTGCTGCGCATACTAAATTTGAAGAAGGAAATGAAGCCTGAAATCCATCCGATGCATGAGTAAACTTTTCAAAAACTTTTTCATTGTAAGAGACAAAAGATTTTTCCCAGCCATTTTTCTTTGAAAGCGACGACTGAACCACAATGCGGGGAATAGAAGTTTCTGATACAATTTGAAGACGAGAGCGGTCTTCTATAGTTCCAAGACCTGCATACAAAATTTCTGTTCTTGAAGCAATAGCTTTTGCATCTTTCTCAGCAAGCCCCGAAATTCTGGAGCAAAGAATTTTTGAAACAAGCTCCTGGTTTTTGCTTGCAGGAACACTCATATAAATGCTTGAATTTTCTTCAAGTAAAGAAAGCGGATCAACATTTTGAACTTCAATCTCCACTTTAGAAGATTTGCATCCAAAGAAAATCAACACAGCAATAAAAACAGGAACAAGTTTCTTTTTCAAATCAGCCTCCAGAATTTCAACAAGAAAGAATTTAAATTTTCTTTACAGAAACAGTCCATTTTGCATCTTCGCAGTCAATTTCAGTTCCAGAAATATTTTCATTCCAAACGGCAGAAGACGCAAGAGTTTCCCCTGATATAAAATCCTTGAACATTTCAAATGCGGATTTTAAAACTTCAGAGCCGCCAACAGAAAGTTCAATTCGGTCTGTAACTTCAAAACCGCTTTCTTTTCTAAGATTCTGAATTCCACGAACCAAATCACGCACGTATCCTTCTTTCTTTAGCTCATCAGTAATTTTTGTATCAAGTCCAACAGTCAAAGTTCCATCATTTATAACTTTTAAATCCTCTTTTTCAAAACGCTCAACAAGAACATTTTCCTGATTCAAAGAAACGTCTTCGCCATCAACTTTTATTGCAACAGTTTTTCCGTCAAGAATCTGTTCAATCTGCTCTGTTGAAAGCTTTGCAATTTCAGAAGCGGCAGCCTTCATTTTTCCGCCCAGTTGTTTTCCAAGGACCCTGAAATTCGCCTTTGCCTTGTATTCAACAAGTTCATCTTCGCGCTCATGGAAAATTACATTTTTAACATTCAATTCTTCGGCGATTGTGTTCTGCATATCTGAAAGAACTTTTTTCTCTTCAGAGTTGCGTGTAACAAGAGCCACACTTGCAAGCGGCTGGCGGTTCTTCAAGTTAAACTGATTGCGAAGGCTTCTTCCCATTGAAACAGCTTTTTGAACACTAGCCATTTTGAACTCAAGATCTTCATCGCGGAATTTTTCATTATAAACAGGATAATCCATTAAATGAACAGATTCCTTGTCTTCAGAAGTTTTTAAGTTCTGCCACAGTTCTTCAGATAGGAACGGAATAAAAGGAGCGGCAACAAGCGCAAATGTTTTCAAAGCAGAATAAAGAGCTCCGTAAGCTTCAAGTTTGTCCGCATCGCTTCCAGACTTCCAGAAACGCCTTCTGTTTCTGCGGATATACCAGTTGTTAATCTGGTCAATAAAAGAAAGCATAGGATCAATTGCCGCGCTAAGGTCATAATCATCCAAAGCAGAAGAAACGTCCTTTACCATTTTCTGCGCAACGGAAAGAATCCAACGGTCAAGAGGATTTTCAGGAAGCTTAGAATCAAACTCATGTCCAGTGCAAGTAACTCCGTCAATGTTCGCATATTGAACAAAGAATGAATAAGAATTCCAAAGCGGAAGAATTATGCTTTTTATTACATCACGCACGCCTTCATCCGAATAGCGAATTTCATCAGCTTTTACAACTGCCGAATGCATAAGGAAAAGACGGATTGCATCTGCGCTCAGCTTATTAATAGCTTCGTTAGGATCTGTATAGTTACGCAAACTCTTGGACATTTTTCGTCCGTCGCTTGCAAGAACGATTCCGTTTACAATGCAGTTTTTAAACGCAGGCTTGTCAAAAAGGTTTGAAGCAAGAACAGTAAGTGTATAAAACCATCCGCGTGTCTGATCAAGTCCTTCACTTATAAAATCAGCCGGGAAATGGCTTTCAAAATATTCCTTGTTTTCAAAAGGATAATGCTGCTGTGCATAAGGCATTGAGCCAGACTCAAACCAGCAGTCAAAAACTTCTGGAATGCGCTTCATTGTTCCGCCGCATTTTTTGCAAGGAATAGTTATTTTATCAACAAACTGTTTGTGTAAATCTTCAGGATAAACTCCGCTAAGCTCTTCCAGTTCTTTTCTTGAGCCTACACACAAAGTGTCGTTGCAGTCAGGACATTTCCAAATTGGAATAGGATTTCCCCAGTAGCGGTTTCGGCTGATTGCCCAGTCTCTAGCTCCAGCAAGCCATTTTCCAAAACGGCCTTCTTTTATATGAGATGGCTGCCATTTTATCTGTGAATTTGCCTTTAAAAGACGTTCATGCTCATCAGCAACCTTTACAAACCAAGAGCCGATTCCTCTGTAAATCAAAGGAGAACCGCATCTCCAGCAATGCGGATACTGGTGAAGAATCTGATCACGCTTTACAAGCTTGCCTTCTTTCTTCAAGCGGTCCATTATGTCTTTGTCGCAGTCTTTTACAAAGCGTCCTGCATAATCTGTAACTTCTTTTGTAAATTTACATTCAGCGTCCATCGGCTCAACAGAAGGAATTCCTGTTCCCTTGAAAACCTTAGAGTCCTCTTCTCCAAATGCAGGAGCAATATGAACAATTCCCGTTCCATCTTCTGTTGAAACATAGTCAGCATTGAACATTCTAAAAGCGCCATCGCTTCCATCTTCCTTTACAGCCAAGTCCTTAAAATAAGGAAAGAGAGGCTCGTACTTTGCGCCAATAAAATCTTTTCCGCTTTTCTTATAAACAACTTCATAATCAGTTTCGTTCTTGTAATAAGCTGAAAGGCGGCTTTCTGCCAAAATATAAAAATCTCCGCTTTCCTTGTCTTTTATTTTTACATACTCAATGTCCGGTCCCATGCAAAGACCTTCATTAGAAGGAAGCGTCCAAGGAGTTGTTGTCCAGGCAAGGAAATAAGTGCTTCCGTTCTCCATTTCAGGATCTTTAAATGCAGCTGGAGCTTTTGTTACTTTAAAACGAATTGTAATAGCAGGATCCTGTTTTTCTTTGTAGCCTTGGGCAAGCTCATGCGTAGAAAGAACTGTCGCGCATCTTGGGCAATAAGGAAGAATGTACTTTCCCTCATAAATCATGCCTTTATCCCAAAGAGATTTTGCAACCCACCAGATTGATTCCATAAAGTCAGGATTCATTGTCTTGTAGTCGTTGTCAAAATCAACCCAGCGTCCCATTCGAGTGATTGTCTTGCGCCATTCTGAAGTGTACTTTAAAACTGAAGCGCGGCATTTGTCATTGAAATTTGCAACACCGTAAGCTTCAATCTCGTGCTTAGAGTTAATTCCAAGCTCTTTTTCTATCAAATTTTCAACAGGAAGACCATGGCAGTCCCAGCCGAATCTGCGCTCAACTTTCTTTCCCTTCATTGTCTGATAGCGCGGAATTATATCTTTTATTGTAGACGGAATAAAATGACCAAAATGAGGAAGTCCAGTAGCAAAAGGAGGTCCGTCATAAAAAACATATTCCTCTGCGCCTTCTCTTTGTGAAACAGACTTTTTAAAAGTTTCGTTTTCTTCCCAGAATTTTAAGATTTTTTCTTCCTGCTTCGGAAAATCAGCTTTTGAATCTACAGGATTGTACATCGCATTCCGTCCTTTTATAAAATTAAAAATAAATTTTAGCACAAAATTCTTTAGTCTGAATGCAAAACACAACAGAACTAAAAAGAAAATATGAAAAAGTTTCAAAAATCAGACGAATTCTAAAACTACTTTCATTATATCAAATTGAATCAAAATAATCTATAAACAAGAAAAATTCAAAAATAGTTTTTTACGCTGATAACTTTAACCAAAAACACAAATATATTTTTAATTCATGTTAATTTCTATATGTCGAAATTGAAATTCCAATTGTAAACTTTTTATAGTGGAAATCTAAACGGAGGAAAATCCTTTTTAAGCTGTCCAGACAACAGCTCCACTGCCGGGGATGTCTAATAAGTTCTAAATGATTGCAATATATGCATTTAGA
>NZ_DBKJ01000129.1:12167-28191 GCF_002297325.1 Treponema sp. UBA753
TATGCATTTAGATTTTCGGGTCAAGCCCTAAAATAACAAAAAAGATACTTTTTAGACATCCCTTTTTTTTGTTTTAAAATAAGCTTTTTTCATTCTGTTGAATTTCAAATGCTGAACAATTATAATCAAAAACATGAAGATAATCGCTGAAATCGGAACTGCTCACGCCGGTTCTTTAGAAAAAGCTCATGAACTTATTGACGCGGCCGCATTTGCAGGCGCAGACTGCGTAAAATTCCAATGGGTTTATGCCGATGAGATTTTGCACCCGGATACAGGATTTGTAAATTTGCCTGGAGGAAAAACCCGGCTTTATGACACGTTTAAGCAACTTGAATGCTCTTGCGATTTCTACAAAAAATGCCTTGAATATTCTCACAAAAAAGGTCTTTTATTCGCCTGCTCACCTTTCGGAATAAAATCTTTTGATGAGCTTGCAAAAATTAATCCTGATGCAATAAAAATTGCAAGTCCAGAACTGAATCATTTTCCGCTTTTACGAAAATGCGCAGAATACTATCAGAAAATTCCAATTATTATTTCAAGCGGAGTTTCAAAACTAGGCGATATAGAAAAAGCAATTCAAGCGATACAAAATAAAAAAGAATCTTGTGCAAATGAAAAATGCTTTCCAGACTTAACATTGCTTCATTGCATAACTTTTTATCCTGCGCCAGAAGAACAATACAACGTAAAATGCGTAAAAACACTGCGCCAAATTTTTGGAATTCCAACAGGAATAAGCGACCATAGCTTTGATCCAGTTTTAGTTCCTGTTCTTACAGTTCTTATGGGAGGAAGTGTAATTGAAAAGCACATTACTCTAAGCAAAAAAGACAGCGGGCTAGATGACCAAGTGGCTCTTGAACCTGAACAATTTGCTGTAATGGTTCATTCTGTCAGGCAGGCAATTTCAATACAAGAACGTTACAAAAAAGAAGGAAAAGCCGTAAAAGAAAATTTAGAAAATGCAGCTGAAAAAGAAATTCTTAAACAGCTTGAATATGAATTTCCAAGTGAAAAAATTTCAGCGGCGTTGGGAACGGGAATAAAAAAACTTGCCGCTGCAGAAGAAGAAAACTACGGAAGAACAAACCGCTCCCTTCACTATATGCGCTCACTAAAAAAAGGAAGCAGAATAAAGCCAGACGATATTTCCGTGTTGCGAACAGAGAAAATTCTTTCTCCAGGAATAAGCCCTGAATACTTTTCCATAATAGAAAACTCCATATTGGAAAAAGACGTATGCTCAGGAGATGGAGTTAAATGGGAAGATTTTATTCAAAGATAAAAAAACAACTTCTACAACACCAAATCAGAAATAATCTTCAGTCCGCGGATTGTCAAGTCTTTGTCAACAACAGTAAACACATCCGTAATTGGCTTTAAAACTTTGTTGAGTCCGCCTGTTGCAACAACTTTTACAGTTTCAGCCTTGTCTCCAGTAAGTTTTTCAAGGTCAGCCTTAACTTGACGAACAAGATACTCAACAAGACCTTTGTACCCAAGGACAACGCCTGCTTGGATTGCAGTTTCTGTATTCATTCCAAGACTTGAAGACGGAGCTTCCAAAGAAACAAACGGAAGCTGGGCTGCATTAGTCGCCAAAGCCTTTATAGCAGTTCCTAAGCCAGGAGAAATAGTAACTCCGCGGATTATTCCACTTGAATCAGCAACAGTTAAAGTCAAAGCAGTTCCAAAATCAACTGCAATAACAGGACCTTTACCTTCAAATAAATTCCATGCGCTTACCGCATTGCAAAGCAAATCTGTTCCAATGTTTGTATGAGGTGAAGACGAATCTAATCTAACAGGAAGGCGACCGCTATAGGCAAGATCAGAAGATAAAATAAACGGACTTTTTCCGCATAAATGCTGGCATACAATAACAAATGGTCCAATCAAGGCAGGAACAACAGAACTTATAATGCTTTTATCAAGAAACTTTGTCTGGATTCCCGCTTCTCTGCAAAGTGTAAGCAAAATAGAAGTGTATTCATCTCCTGTGCGCCTTGAATCAGTTGCAATGCGCCACTGAACAGCAATTTTATCGCCATCAAAGATAGCTGCGACAATATTTGTGTTTCCAATATCCACGGCAAAAAGCAATTTCAGCCTCCAGCAAGTTACATTCGTTTAATTCAAAATATTGCATTTGCTCTTTTTTTTCAAGCGAAACAAAAACATGAACAAAGCTAACGATTAACAAAGATTTACACTGATTGAGCAAAATACATTTATATTATAGTATATTTCATTATGGAAACATTTATTCAACCAAAAATCTTAAAAGGATTCAGAGATTTTCTTCCTCAAGATGAAATTTTACGTTCTGATTTAATTGAAAAACTCACAAAGACATTCCGCTCTTATGGATTCGTTCCTATAGATACTCCAGTTCTTGAATATACAGAAATTTTGCTTAGAAAAAGCAACGGCGAAACAGAAAAACAGATGTTCCGCTTTGAAGACAACGGCGGAAGAGATGTCGCAATGAGATTTGACTTGACAGTTCCTTTCGCAAGGTTCACGGCTCAGCACAAAGAAGAGCTTTACTTTCCATTTAAAAGATACCATATTTCAAAAGTATGGCGTGGAGAAAAACCCCAGGCAGGAAGATACAGAGAATTTGTCCAGTGCGACTTTGATACGGTAGGAAGCGACAGCGCGGTATCGGACTTTGAAACACTAAGCCTTATGAAAGCAGCTCTCTCTGCAATTGGCGTTGACGAAATAAAGATTCACGTGAACCACAGAGGCATTTTCAACCGCTTTTTAAAGAAACTTGGTCTTTCAGAAAAGTCTGAAGATATATTAAGAGCTGTAGACAAAATTGCTAAAGTAGGCGAAGAAAAAGTTTCTGCAGAACTTGAAGAAATTACAGGAAGCGCAGATTCAAGCGCAAAAATTATTGACTACATAAAGCCTCTTTCTTCGTTTGAAGAGACACTGTCACACATAGAAGGGCTTGCCGGCGGAGAAGATGAAGACTCAAAGCGCATGAAAACAATTTTCAGCATGATGAAAGCAGCGGGAATTGAAGACACTTATATGCTTGATCCTGCAATCACACGCGGACTTGACTACTATACAGGCATTGTTTACGAAACTTTCCTTGAAAAACTGCCGTCAATAGGTTCTGTTTGCTCAGGCGGAAGATATGACAACCTCGCAGGTCTTTATATGAAAGAAAAACTGCCGGGCGTAGGCTCAAGCATTGGTTTGGACAGGCTGATTGCAGGTCTTTCTGAACTTGGGCTTACAAATGCAAAAGGAAGCTACCTTGATGTGGAAATATTTAACACTGATGAAAGTCTGAATGTTCAGTATCAAGAAGTAGCGGCAAAACTTCGCAAAGAAGGAATTTCCGTGGAAGTATTCCCAGACACTGTAAAAATCAACAAGCAGTATTCTGTAACAGACAAAAAACAAATTCCCTGGGGAATTATGTTTTCAAGGAACAACGAAAATGCGAATACAATAACGCTCAAAAACCTAAAGACAAGGGAAATCTTTGAAGCCATTTCAATTGAAGAGGCCGCAAAAAAGATTAAAAGTTAAGTTTCAATAGATTCCCGTGTCGCAGCACGGGAATGACAAATCAAAGGCTAAATTTTAATGTCATTATCGGGCTTGCCCCGATAATCTAGTGTAAATTTTCAGCAAATCTTCGGGTCAAGCACGGGAATGACATTTTATTTTACATCTGCTTGAGCAAGTTTACCATTTCAATTGCTCCAAGGGCGCAGTCATAGCCTTTGTTTCCGGCTTTTGTTCCTGCACGTTCAATCGCCTGATCAATTGTGTCAGTTGTAAGAACACCAAACATAACAGGAATTCCAGTCTGCAAGCTAACTTGAGCAATTCCTTTTGAAACTTCAGCGCAAACATAATCATAATGGCTTGTAGCTCCGCGTATTACAGCTCCAAGACAAATAACAGCATCATATTTCTTGCTTTCTGCCATTTTTTTTGCAGCAACAGGAATCTCAAAAGCGCCAGGAACCCAGCAAAGAGTTATGTCGTCATCTTCAACATCGTGGCGGACAAGTCCGTCTTTTGCGCCTGCGACAAGTTTTGAAACAATAAACTCATTGAACCTTGCGGCGACAATTCCAACTTTGATTTTGACTGTGTTTCCGGCAACAACTTTTCCTTCAATAACTTTCATTTTTTTCCTCCAAAACATTTTTTAGAAAACGCTAAACGTTAGAAAGCAAATGCCCCATCCGTTTTGCCTTTGTTTTCAAATAAAATTCATCATATTTTTGAACTGGAATTTCAAGCGGAATGCGCTCTTCAATTTCAATTCCGTTTTCCTTGCAATTCATGGCGTCAATTTTCTGCGGATTGTTTGTCATAAGGCGAAGCTTTGAAACTCCGAGGTTTTTAAGAATTTGAATTCCGCACGAATAATCCCGGGCATCTTCTGGAAGACCAAGCGCAAGGTTAGCGTCCACAGTGTCCATTCCCTTGTCCTGAAGACTGTAAGCCTTTATCTTATTAAGGATTCCAATTCCTCTTCCTTCCTGAGAAAGATAAACAAGAACTCCCCTTCCTTCCTGAGAAATTTTCTTCATCGCAAGATCAAACTGCTCGCCGCAATCGCATTTTCTTGAACCAAAAGTGTCGCCTGTAAGACATTCGCTGTGAACACGGCACAAAACGCTTTTTCCATCGGAAACATTTCCCATGGCCAAAGCTTCGTGATGCTCGCCTGTGATTGTGTCTAAAAATCCGTAAAGTTTAAAGTCGCCGTACTTTGTGGGAAGATTTGCTTCTGCAACACGCTCAATAAATTTTTCAGTTGACTTTCTGTATTCAATCAAATCAGCAATTGTTATAAGAGTTAAATTCCATTCTTTTGCTTTTTCTTCAAGTTCCGGACGGCGCGCCATGTGTCCATCCTCGCTCATAATCTCGCAGCAAAGTCCTGCTAGCTCAAGTCCTGCAAGGCGGCACAAATCAACAGTCGCTTCTGTATGTCCCTGACGTTCAAAAATTCCCTTGTCTTTTGCAACCAAAGGAAACATATGTCCCGGTCGGCGGAAGTCTTCTGGCTTCGTCTCTGGATTTACAAGCGCAACAGCTGTAGCACTTCTTTCAAATGCGCTTATTCCTGTTGTCGTTGAAACATGGTCTACGGAAACTGTAAAGGCTGTTTCGTGGTTGTCCTGATTCTGAAATGTCATCGGATAAAAATTAAATTTTTTTGCAATTTCAGAGCTTACTGGCATACAGATAAGTCCGCACGCATTCCGCGCCATGAAATTTATATTTTCGCCTGTAGCGAATCTTGCGGCGCAAATCAAATCGCCTTCATTCTCGCGGGATTCGTCATCGGTAACCATTATAAGTTTTCCGCTGCGCAAATCCTGCAAAGCTTTTTCTATAAGCGCAAGTTTTTCAGCCTTCATTTTTTTCCTCCAAAGTAAAATGCCTTATATATTTTCCAACTATGTCGCATTCAATGTTTACCAAATCGCCTGTCTTTTTTTTGCTTAAAACGGTATTGCTCCAAGTATGCGGAATCACCGCTGCAAAAATAACACAAGTAGAGCCGCTCCATTTTACAGAAGCAATAGTCAAGCTGATTCCATCAATTGCAACAGAACCTTTTTCAATCATAAACTCGCCAAGTTTTTTTTCCATTGAAAACTGAATATTCACGGCATTTTCATCTTTTGAAAAAGCAAGAATTCTTCCGGTTCCATCGATATGGCCAGAAACAATGTGTCCGCCGAATCTTCCACAAGCTTTCATTGCACGTTCAAGATTCACAAAGCTTCCGGGGCGAAGGATTTTTAATGAAGTGCGGCTAAAAGTTTCAGGCGTAACATCGGCTTTAAAAACAGAGCCAGAAAATTCAGCGACAGTAAGGCAAACTCCATTCACGGCAATGCTTTCGCCAAGCACAAGTCTTTCATTAAAATCAGACTGAATCTCTATCGAAAAAGAATGGCCGGCTCTCACAATATTTTTTACAGTACCAAGGCTTTCTATAATTCCCGTGAACAAAATTATTCCTCCAAACACGGCTCTTAAAAATTATATTCCAAAAGCAAATCGCCAGAAAAAGTTTTTATATTTTTCAGCGAAAGATTCACACAAGACAAAAGGCTTGAGCACTCTGTTCCCTGTACCGGCGAATGCACATCTCCGTTTATTCCACCCAAAATTTTAGGAGCGACAAAGCAAAGCACTTTGTTTACAAGGCATTTTTTTTCTTTGCCATAAAAAAACAAACTTGAATTAATAGAGCCGCCGGACTCAACAAGAATGCTGTCAATTGAAAGTTCGCCGAGTTTTTTTAGCACTTGCAAAATATCAATATGCGAATCTTTTTTTTCAACATGAATTACCTTTGCGCCTTTTTCTTCAAGAGTGGATTTTTTTTCAGAATCCAAGCAAGTAAAAATTATAAGCGGAATTTCATTTGCAGTCTTTAAAAGATTGCTTTCAAGCGGAATTTTCAATTCAGTATCAAGAACAATACGAATAGGCTGCTTCAATCCTTCGCCTTGAATTCTGCAAGTTAAAAGCGGATCATCTTTTAGAACAGTTTGAATTCCGCACATAACAGCCGCAGTTGTTCCGCGCAAATAATGAACATATTCTCGGGAACTTTCATTTGTAATCCATTTGCTTTCACCTGAAGAAAGAGAAGTTTTTCCGTCTGCGCTTTGTGCATATTTTACAATCACAAAAGGACGTTTAGTAGTTATATAATGGAAGAAAATTTCATTTAGGGAATCGCATTCAGCTTTCATAAAATCCCGGAAAACTTTTACACCCGCATTTTCAAGCTGAATAACGCCTTTCCCGTTTACAAGAGAATTTGGATCGCGGCTTCCAATCACGACATTTTTTATGCCGGCTTCTATGATTGCCTGAGTGCATGGAGGCTGTTTTCCTGTGTGGCAGCAAGGCTCCAATGTAACGTAAAGATTCGCTGCGCGGACTTCTGCATTTTTTTCCACCGCATTCTTTAAAGCGTCCCGCTCCGCATGAAGATTTCCATATTCGTGATGAAAACCTTCCGCAATGATTTTTCCGTCTTTTTCAATTACAGCACCAACAAGAGGATTCGGATGAACTTTTCCGCCGCCTTTTTTTGCAAGTTCAATTGCACGCTGCATAAAAATCTTCTGAGGAACAAAAACAGTGTTTTTCTCTTCTTCAAAATCAGCCATACAAGAAAGTTTTATATCAAACTAAAAACATTGTCAATATAAAGCTATTATGCTCGTTTGACAATAGAAAAATTTTTATCTATTATATGTTGTTATGAAAAAATGCGGGACTATGCCACTCATTCTTAGCGGAGCATTGCTTTTTTTTGCACTTGTTTTCGGCTCTCTTCTTGGAGCGGGACTTGCAGCTACACGGAATACAATAAACACTGAAAATTTCACGGACTTTGAAACTTCACTTCCTACAAGACTTTTGGACATAAACGGAGAGCTTATAACTGAATTTGCAAGCGACGAGCGACGTGAAATAATCGCACTGAAAAATCTTCCGCAGCACATGATTGATGCGCTTCTTACAAGAGAAGACCGCATTTTTTACAGCCACCACGGATTCAGCGTAAAAGCTTTGTTCAGGGCAGTTGTCGGCGTTCTTACAAGAAGCTCGCTTGGGGGCGGCTCAACACTTACTCAGCAAATCGCAGGAACTTTGTATTGCGACCGTCAGGAATATTCAGTCAAGCGAAAGCTCAAGGAACTTTGGTGGGCAATCCAAATGGAGCGCAGATACTCAAAGGATGAAATCTTAGAACTTTATCTGAATAAAATTTATTTTGGCGGAGGAACTTACGGAGTCAATGCGGCAAGCAAATATTACTTTGGACACGACGCCACAGAAATAACTCCGGCGGAATCTGCAATCCTCGTAATCCAGCTTTCAAATCCTTCTTTTTACAATCCATTTGAACATCCAAACAGAGCAATGGCAAGGCAAAAAGATGTTCTTGAAGCGATGGTAAATTCAGGCTACATTTCCCAGCAGCAGGCGGACGACAGTTTTGACGCATACTGGGCAAATTTTGACTACACAAGAACAAACGCTTCCGCGCACGCAATGCAAAATGACGAAGCTCCTTGGTTCAGCGAGTATGTAAGAAGAAATTTAAGCGGAATGATTTACGGCACAGAAGACATTTACACAAGCGGATTCACCGTAAACACAACATTGAATCTTTCACATCAAAAAGCCGCAGAAGAAGTAATGCAGGATTATATCCATGCGGCAAACAGAATTTACCAGCGCACAATGAATTCCCATGAACGCGCAACATTCAGCAAATATATTCCGCTCACAGAACTTTTAAGCCTTGTATTCGACTTGCCGGACTTAAAGCTTGGCCAGCAAAGAAACCAGGCAACAGCAATGAATCAGTACCGCGATGAAATAAATCCTATAATCGACGTAATGTCCATGGTCTGCGGAATTGAATCTTTAAAGACTGAAATTGTCAACAAAGGAAATTCCTTGATTCAGCAGAAAGCAGAAAAAACAACAATCGAAGGCACAATGATTGCCATTGAAAATTCAACTGGCTACATAGACGCGCTTGTTGGCGGCTCAAAATATGACAAGGCAAACCAGTTTATCCGCGCGGTACAGGCAAAGCTTCAGCCTGGCTCAACATTCAAGCCGCTTTACTATTCTGAAGCAATTGAAAGCCAGAAATTCACAATGACAACAATTATAAGCGACACGCCGCAGGTTTTCCACAAAGAAGATGGAACTCCTTATATTCCACAGGACTTTAAAGGCCAGTGGGAAGGCGATGTTGAATTCTGGTATGCTCTAGCCCACTCCATGAACGTGCCATCAATAAAAGTTTTAGACACAATCGGATTCGACTCAGCAATAAAAAGAACTTCCGCCCTTTTAGGAATTCCGTCAAACGAATTTGAAGCAAGGCACTTTGAGCCGGTTTATCCGTTTGGACTTGGAGTTTGCTCTGTGCGTCCTATTGAAGTTGCAAAAGCTTATGCCACAATTGCAAACCACGGAAAAGAAGTAAAGCCGATTGCAATTCTTTCAGTTGAAGACAAAAACGGAAACATAATTTTCAATCCTGGAAAAGAACAGGCAGACGCACAAAAATCCAGAAACGGAGCAAAGCAGATTCTTACAGAAGAAACAGCATTTATAATGCAGGAAATTATGAAGAATACTGTGGCAAGCGGAACTTTAAGATACGGCTCTGACTGGGATTCAACATATTGGGTTACAGGAAAAAGAAAAGGACGCGGAAACAAATTCAACTTTGTAAATTCAAACGGAAAAACATTCCAAATGCCTGTAGCAGGAAAAACCGGAACAACTCAGAACTGGGCAGACGCCTGGGCAGCTGGATTCACGCCATATTACACTTCTGTTTTCTGGTTTGGATTCGATAAGCCTGGACAATCTCTTGGACTTTCGATTACAGGCTCAACTTTAGCAGGTGTTGCCTGGGGCGACTACATGAATGCAGCAAACCAAGGAAAGCCGTACAAGCCGTTCTATGATGAAAAGCCAAAAGACCTAGTTCAACTTGAAGTTTGCACAAGAAGCGGCGGAATCTTAACTCCTGAATGCGGAAGCAACAGAATTACCGCATATTATTATCCAGGAACAGAGCCGACCGAGCCTTGCAAAAAACACACTGATGATTCTGGCAGAAATTTAGGAGCCGCAAGACTTCAAAAAGCAAGAATCAGAGCAGGATACTATTTTGACGAAGGAATTGACGACAGTCCGCTTATGGTTGACTTGAGTTTCCTTAAGAGCGGAAAACTTTCTTCTGAAATAAGGCAGGAAGAATCCGAATATGAACTCTTGCAGCCGCAGAGAAATTCCGATGATTTTTCAAACTGGCTTCTTGACTAAAAAACAAAGATTGCCTATTTTTTAATTAAATGCTTGTAAAAATTGAAGACATAAAAGTAAAAAAACGAGTTCGCCGTGATTTGGGAGATTTAACCGCATTAAAAGAAAGCATGCACCGTTATGGTCTTATGAATCCAATCACGCTGAATTCCAACTATGAGCTTGTGGCAGGAGAGCGCAGGCTTGAAGCTGCAAAATCTTTAGGCTGGGAAAGAATCAACGCAAATGTCCTTGACGCGAATGTTGACAATATCCGCCAGCTTGAAATGGAGCTTGAAGAAAACAATCAGCGCAAGGAATTTACAGATGAAGAACTCATGGAAGGATACAAGCGCCTTGAAAAACTAAAAAATCCTCCGCTGATTATGCGTTTTCTAAAATTCATCGCCAATATCTTTATAAAAATCGCAGAGTTTATAAAATCACTTTTTGGAAAAAAATAATTTTAAAATCTTACAACAATTTCTCTTTGCATTTCATCATTTTGTGCCTTATAATTAAATGATAAAAAATATCATGTTTAAAAATTCAGCAAATCATTTTCGGAGGCACACAACATGAAAAAAATTAAAATCACGTTTCCAGACAATTCATTTATAGAGGCAGAAAATGAAGTCCGCCCGATTCTTTTCCTTGAGAAATTCAATGCAAAAAATAAAAGAATTGTCGCAGTAAAAGTAAACAATGAAATCTGCTCTTTGGACAGCCCGGTAAGCATAACTTCAAACATAGAGCCAGTTTTTTCAGATTCAAAGGACGGAAGCGCAATCTACAGAAGATCTCTTTGCTTTGTTCTAGCATCGGCGGCGCACAAAATTTTCCCGGGAAAAAGGCTTCTAGTCGGACACAGTTTGGGCTACGGCTACTATTACACGCTCGAACTTGGAGAACCTCTTACAAGAGAAAACATTTTGAAGCTAAAAAATGAAATGGAGCAAATCATAAAAGATGACAAAATAATTGAAACAGATTTCATTTCATATTCAGAAGCCTGCTCGCTTTTTGAAGAACTCGGACTTACAGAAACCCGAAAGCAACTGAACTACAGATGCCCTTCCCGAGTCCAGATTAACAGGCTTGAAGGTTTTTCAGATTTGTATTTTGGACCGCTAGTTGGAACAACAGGCATTTTAAATGTTTTTGACCTGCTTCCATACAGCGACGGATTTCTTTTGCGATTCCCCAAAAAAGGTCAGCCTGAAAAGCTCACGGAATTTGTTGATCAGCCTAAGCTTTTTGAAATTTACAAGTCATACAAGCTTTGGGGAAAAAGACTAAATGTAACTTCTGCGGCAAGCTTGAACCAGCTGATTCACGACCGAAAAGAATCTGAATTTATAGACATAACAGAAACGCTTCAGACAAAAAGAATTTCCAATATAGCAGATGAAATTCTCAAGAAGAAATCAGCAAGAATCGTCCTTATAGCAGGGCCGTCTTCTTCCGGAAAAACAACAACCAGCAAAAAACTTGCATTGCAGCTTGAAGCAATTGGATACAAACCAAAAGTAATAAGCCTTGACAGTTATTATCTTGGCCGCGCGCAAACTCCAAAAGACGAAAACGGAAACTACGACTACGAGTGCCTAGAAGCCTTGAACATCGAGCTTTTAAATCAAAACCTTGTTGACCTGTTTGCAGGAAAACAAATCAAGCTGCCGTCTTATGACTTCCATGCCGGAGTAAGCTATTTTAAAGGCGACACAATGACTTTAGAAGAAAGCGATATTTTAATAATGGAAGGAATTCACGGACTTAATGACAAGCTTACACCTTTAGTTCCAGCAGATAAAAAGTTTAAAATCTACATTTCCGCATTAACCCAGCTGAACCTTGACGACCACAATAGAATTTCAACAAGCGACAACAGGCTTATAAGAAGAATTGTAAGAGATTCCCGCTACAGAGGAAAAAGCGCGGCAGACACAATCGCAATGTGGGAAAGCGTGCAAAAAGGCGAACAGCTTCACATATTCCCGTTTCAGAACAATGCCGATGCAATGCTGAACACTGCTTTGGACTATGAGCTTCCGGTTTTAAAAGTCTATGCAGAACCGCTTTTAAGATGTGTAAGTCCGCTTCAAAAAGAATACGCAGAGGCAAACAGGCTTCTTCAATTTTTAAACTGCTTTTCTACAATTCCTGCAACTTCAGTTCCAACGCAGTCTATAATCAGGGAATTTATAGGCGGAAGCGCATTTAAATACTAAATCCATTTTTTTCTGGCAGTCACAATATCGTCGGCTGCCAGTTCTTCAGCTTTTAAACTGTCTTTTTTCCATTGGCGGAATTTATTTTCCTTTAGCTTTTCAAGAACTTTGACCTTTTGCATTGCATTGCGGACAACTTCGCGCTTTTCATCTGCGGCAATCTGCGCCGTGGCAAGTTCTTCCAAAAACTTTTCTTTCTTCTGCTCAAGCATGAAAAAAAAAGACTGGATTTCAGCCTGAATAAGAAAATCTGTATTTGTATCAAAATTTTTTATTGTGGAAACTTTTCTTTTTGCAATGGAATCAAGCTCGCCCTGAATTCTTGCGACTTCCGCATTTGCCTTGCCAAGTTCTATTTCTGCCTGGCGCTGCTCGAATATTCTGAGGTCAAGAATTTTCTGCATTGAAAAAGAAAATTTTTTCATAAAGATAAAAATCAGGCAGGAGATTCAGAATATTCATCTTCAGGAATTTCAATTCCGCTTAGTTCAGAAAGAGACTTCAATGTGTCTTTAATTGTAAGATGGCAGTTTTCTTCCTGGCACAAAAATTCTTCAACAGCCTGATGATGGTCAATGGCTTCGTCAATTTCCGGGGAAGAACCTTTTTGGTAAACACCGGCGTTTATCATTTCTTCCTGCTCTGAATAAACAGAAATCCAACGGCGCACACGCTGCACTGCCTTTTTTGTGCAAGTTCCAGAAACTCTCTTTGAAAGACGGCTGATGCTTGTAAGCATATCGATTGCAGGATAATGCTGACGAGCCGCGAGGGAACGCTGCAAAACAATATGTCCATCCAAAGTTCCGCGCACTTTATCAGCAATAGGCTCATCCATGTCATCGCCATCAACAAGAACTGTATAAAAAGCGGTAATGCTTCCTTTGTCATTTGTTCCTGTACGTTCAAGAAGCTTAGGCAGCATGTCAAAAACGCTCGGAGGATAACCTCTCTGCGCTGGCGGCTCGCCTGTTGCAAGTCCAATTTCCCTTTGCGCATGGGCAAAACGAGTTACGCTGTCAAACATCAACATAACGTCCTTTCCTTGGTCGCGGAAATATTCAGCAATAGCAGTTGCAACATAAGCGGCTCTTAACCTAGAAATAGAAGGCTGATCGCTGGTTGCAACAACAAGCACAGAACGCTTAAGACCTTCTTCTCCTAAGTCGCGCTTTATAAAGTCCATAACTTCGCGTCCACGCTCGCCAATAAGACCTATTACGTTTATATCAGCGTTTGTATTCCTCGCAATCATTGAAAGAAGCGTTGATTTTCCAACTCCTGAGCCTGCAAAAATTCCAAGACGCTGCCCTTTTCCAACTGTAAGAATTCCATCAATGGCACGAACACCAGTTACAATGCGCTTGTCAATCGGTTTGCGTTCCATTGGATTTGGAGGAGATGCAAGAGCAGGATAATAAGCCTCTGGGAAAATTTCACCTTTGCCGTCATAAGGCTTTCCTGTTGCGTCTATTACGCGCCCCAAAAGCGACGGTCCAACAGGGACTTCCAAAACGTGCCCAGAAGCAACAACTTCACAGCCAACTTCAATTCCTTTTGTTTCTCCATAAGCCATAAGGCGCACAGAAGAGCCTTCAAGTCCTACAACTTCTGCAAGAACAGAACTTTGAATGCTTGGAATATGAATTGTACAGATTTCACCAATTACAGAACGCGGTCCTTTGCTTTCTATCATAAGCCCTTTTACACCTATGACAGAGCCAGTATATTTTATAGGTTCAATCCGTTCTATGCTATGAATGTATTTATCAAAAAAGTTTTCCATTTTAAACTATCCCATAGCGAGTGCAAGCGCAAAAAATAGAATGCCAAAAACAAAGTCCGGCAATTGCAAATAAAAAAAAGCACGAATCAACTGTCGGGATTTATAACTTCTGACTTGCCCACAGTTTTTATAGGAGAAATATTCAAAATCTGAGTTTCAAGTTCATTCAGCTGGCTTGAAATGCGAGCGTCAATTGCACCGAAGTCTGTTTCAACAATACAGCCGCCTTTTTCAACAGAACTGTCTTCAACAACAGAAATATTCTTGATATTTTCAACCTGCCGGATAAAGTCTTTAATATGCTCGGTTGTAAGCTTCACATCTGAAAGATTTACACGCAACGTTACATCTCCAGAGCCTTTTACTTTTTTCAAAGCCTGAAGCACATTCGACATTATAACACTTTTTTGATTTTCACTCATAATTTTTACAACTTTGCGTACTATCAAAATTACAAGGTTCACAATCTGCTGCTCTGTGTTATCAAGAATTTCCTGCCTTTTTGCCTGTACAGCTTCAATCATTTTGTGAATGCGCTCAACAAGACGCTGGGCTTCTTCATTTCCAGCCTTATAACCTTCTTCATGGCCGGCTTTAAATCCATCACTCTTTGACTTTTCAAAAATGGATTTTTCTTCTATTTTTGCATTGGAAATAATATCCTGCGCTTCAGCCTTCGCCTTTTCAACAATATCCTGAGCTTCTTTTTGCGCCTGAGATTTTATTACAGCTGCCTGATCACTTTGGTGCTTTACTTGTGCAAACGCAGCATCCTCCGCGTTCTTTACAATCTGGTCGGCATCCGCCTGTGCCTTTGCAAGCATCTTGGCCTTTTCATCTTCCCACTGAAGCTTAAAAGCCTCCGCTTCCTTGCGCAAGTCATCAGCTGTAGGCCCTGTATATTCTGGAACTTCCTCAACTTTTTCTTCTACAGGAGGCGCAAAATTTTTTGTAAACTGAAGGACAACTTCGCCCTTTGTATTATTAACTTCTGCTGGTCTGAATACAGTTTGTGCCATGCTAAATGCCTCCAGTCAAATCAGACTACCATTTCATCATCGCTAGAACGAGCAATAACAATTTCACCAGAATCTTCAAGACGGCGGATTACGCTAACAATCTTCTGCTGGCTTTCTTCAACATCTTTCAAGCGGACAGGTCCCATATATTCCATGTCTTCTTTTAACATTGAAGCGGCTCTCTTTGACATATTGCGGAAAATCTTATCCTGAACTTCTGTATCAACTGATTTCAAAGCCTTTGCAAGTTCCTGTGTATCAACTTCGCGCAAAACTTTCTGAATCGCACGGTCATCAAGCATAACAATATCTTCGAAAACAAACATTCTTTTCTTGATTTCTTCCGCAAGCTCAGGATCGTCTTCTTCAAGAGTTTCGATAATCGCCTTTTCAGAAGAACGGTCAACAAGGTTAAGAATTTCAACAATCGAGTCAACACCACCGGCAGCCGTATAGTCTTCGCTAGAAAGAGTTGAAAGTTTCTTTTCAAGAACACGCTCAACTTCGCGCAGAACTTCCGGGCTTGTGCGGTCCATTGTGGCAAGACGCTTTGAAACTTCCGGCTGAATTTCCGCAGGAAGATTCTGAAGAATTGTAGCGGCTTTCTGAGGCTCAAGATACGCAAGAATAAGAGAAATTGTCTGCGGATATTCCTGCTGAACAAAGTTCAAAAGATGAGCCGGATCTGTGCGGCGGATAAAGTCAAACGGGCGGACTTGCAAAGAGCTTGTGAGCCTGTTGATAATATCAATTGCTTTTTGGCTTCCCAATGATTTTTCAAGAAGCTCGCGGGCAAAATCAATACCGCCAGTTGTAATAAAATTCTGAGCCTGCATAAGTTCCTGAAATTCTTCAAGAACCTGGTCTTTAAAGTCTGCGTCAATTGTATCAAGGCGAGCAATTTCAAAAGTAAGAGTTTCAACTTCATCTTCGCGCAAGTGCTTCATTACATCAGAGGCTACATCGCTTCCAATTGCAACAAGGAAAATAGCGGCTTTTTGGCGGCCGGTAAGATTCTTATAATCTTTGATTCCGCCCTTTTTCTTGCTTTTTTTGCCGTCAACAAGTTCTTCTGCCATAAACTATTCCTCCATAAGCCAAGTGCGGATAAGCATTGCAAC
>NZ_DBKJ01000129.1:28297-31153 GCF_002297325.1 Treponema sp. UBA753
TCAACAGACATTGTAACTTCCATTCCCTGCTGCTGGGCTTCAAGAAGCGCTCTCTGCCTTTCTTCTTCCTGCTGACGAATTCTAGCTTCCTCTGCAAGGCGGCGGCGGCGTTCAATTTCTCTACTGATAATACGGAACGCAATGAACGCAATAAGAATTATAGCAATTCCAATCAGGCTAAACATAATTGTGCGGTTTCTGTTAAGCTGCGCAATATAAGCCAGATCTTCTTTTTCCTGTTCTTCTGTTCTGTCAAACTGAATATTTGTAATTGTAACGCTGTCTCCTCTAGCTTTGTTATAACCCACAGCATCCTGAACAAGCCTTACTGCATCAGCAAGCTGCTCTTTAGTAAGAGGAATATACTCGCGCTTTAAATGTCCATTTTCAAGAATAGGACGGTTGTTTTCATCATAAACTTTGCGCCACTGGCCGTCGATGTTTACAGAAACTGTAATACGGTCAATCTGAGGGCTTGTAATTTCAGAAATGTTTTTTTCGTTCAGCGCATAATTTCGTTTTACGCCTTCTTCTGTGGATTTTCCCACAACATTTGACATATCGCTGTAAACTGGAGGATTCTGACCTTCAACTCCAGCCGGACCTTCAGGATTGTAGCCGGTTCCTGTAAACGACTTATTTACAGTTTCTTCCGACAATGTAAGGCTGTTTACAATTTCAGAGTCATCATAAGGCGTGTTCGGGTTGTCAGGACGGATTGTGATTCCGCTGTATTCCCTTGAAGTAGTTGTGCGCTCAGACATATTCATGTCAATTTTAATATTAGCAACTCTTACACGGTCGTCAGAGAAAGTTCCCTTCAACGCTTTAAGAACAGAACCTGTATATATAGTTTCCTGCTTAAGAATAAGCTTTCTCTGTTTTTCTATATTTGAAATGCGGTCGCTTTCTGCCATGCCTTCAAAGTCATTTATCTGCGTATTTGAAGAGCCGTCGTTAATTACAATATTTTCATCGCGCAAACCTTCTACACAGGCTTTTATAAGGTTTTGAATTCCGCGGATTTTTCGCTTGTCTGTAAGAACATCGCTGTTTCCTTTGGCGTACAAAACAATGCCTGCAGATGTAGGATTCTGGTTATCCGTGTACAAAGCTTCATCAGGAAGCACAAGATTTACTTCCGCGCGCTGGATTCCGTCCAAAGACTCAAGCTGCTGCTTTAAGGCTGTCTCTGTCGCACGCTGCCAGTTTACCTTGTCATCAAAGTCTGTTCTTGACCACCGCGTAACATCAAAAAGGCTATAGGCATCAAGGCTAGACGGAGCATAGCCTTCTGCAATGAGGCGGCTTCTGTATTTTTTTGCAATATCGCTGTTTTCTACAGAAATATAATTGTCAGATGAAACATAGGCCTTTACATTGTCCTGATCAAGGCGGGAAAGAATAAGCTCCCGTTCCTTTTCATCGTTTACCGGACCGTTAAAAAGGCGTACTGTGGAAGGACGAGACGACATAGAAGCCATAAGAACAATCACCGCTATAGCAACCACAACAATGGCAATTACAATAGCTTTTTGGAGAGTTGTCCACTTCGCCCATTTTTCTTTAATGGTTTCTAAATTTTTCTTGAACCATTCGTTCATATTCCCCTCCCATGAACGAACTCATTTTATGGAAGCCTATAAAAACTTCAGTTTTTATAGGCAACTCTAATAATGCGATGTTTTAATCGGTGCTATTACAGCGAATTAAAACTCGCGTTTTTTCTAAAAACGAACTGTAAAGTGAGTTTTTAGAAAAAACTTATTTCTATTTTATGCTGTCCCACCTGCATAAAAAGATAGGACAGTATAACACAAATTCTTAAATTTGACAACAAAACTTTTCAGCAAACTAACTCATTATCTATTCTGAGAAAGTTCATTCCATCCTTTTACAAGACGATCGATTACATTCTGCGCAAGATCCAGCGACATCTGGGCTTTTGCCATGGCAGTTGTAACATCATGGATGTCCACACTGTCAGGATCTGTTATGACTTTTTCCTGAAGGGCAGAAACATTAAGCTGCTGGCTGTTCATTTCGTTTACAGCTTCAAGAAGGTAAGTTCTAAACGACTCTTTCTTTTCAACTCCGTCAACAGAAGCGTTTTCGTTTCCCTTTAAAGCCTTGCTGACATTTCCAATAGCCGAAGTCCCAAGATGAGACACATTTGACCTGTTAAGCTCCATTGAGCCAAAAGAAAGATTCATAGTTCCTCCCGTTTACTGATTAACTGCGGCTAGCGGCTTGCAATCTCCAAAGCAGAGGCAAACATTTCCTTACTGCCCTGAATAACAGAACTGTTGGCCTCATAAGCACGGTTCGCGCTTATCATGTTCACCATTTCATTTACAATATTCACGTTAGGATATTCAACGTAGCCTTTGTTCGGTCCAGACTGAATCGCATCCGGGTGGCTCGGATCGTAAACCATTCTGCCCTGCTCGCTGTCTTTTACGATTTCACGAACACGAACGCCTTTTCCAGGTCCGTTGTCCAGTTCTGAATCCACAAAAGGAAATCTCCACTGAGGATTTGAAGAAGCGATAGGCTCAACAATCACGCTCTGCTTGCGGTAAGCTCCGCCTTCCTGAGTACGAGTTGTTGTCGCATTCGCAATATTGTTTGAAATGACATCAGTGCGCAGACGCTCCACGCTCATTCCTGTTGCCGCTATGTTTATGCTTGTAAATAATCCCATACTTTTCTCCAAAACTCAATACTAAAAATAAACTATATTGACTTCATAGCCGTCTTGACCTGTGAAAACTCAAAATTCATAAGCTGGGTCAAAAGGCGGTACTGCATCTGAATCTGAACAACATTCATTGCTTCCTGCTCTGCATCAACATT
>NZ_DBKJ01000049.1:0-57461 GCF_002297325.1 Treponema sp. UBA753
GCGTCTTTTTCAATGTACTTGCGGTATTCGTCAAGAGTTGTAGCACCAATAACGTGAATTTCCCCACGGCTCAACGCTGGCTTTAGCAAGTTTGAAGCGTCCATTGAACCTTCGCTTGCGCCAGCCCCAACAATCGTGTGAAGCTCATCGATGAACAAAATTATCTGTCCTTCAGACTTTGTAACTTCAGTGATTACAGCTTTTAGCCTCTCTTCAAATTCACCGCGGAACTTTGCACCGGCAACAAGGCTTCCCATATCAAGGGAAAGAAGACGCTTGTTTTTAAGACTTTCAGGCACATCTCCGCTTGCAATTCGGCGTGCAAGACCTTCAACAATCGCAGTCTTACCAACGCCAGGCTCACCAATCAGAACCGGATTGTTCTTTGTTCGGCGGCACAAAACCTGCATTACCCGGCGGATTTCTTCATCACGGCCGATAACCGGGTCAATCTTGTCCTGACGGGCGCGCGCAGTTAAATCCGTGCAGTATTTTTCCAAAGAACGCATCTTGCTTTCCGGATCCTGGGAATCAACACTTTGGTTTCCGCGAACGGACTTCAGGGCTTCAAGAACTGTATTCCTGTCGCAGCCTGATTTTCTCAAAAGCTCGCCAACATTGTCGTCTGCCTGAATCATCGCAAGAAAAACGTGCTCAGTAGAAAGAAACTGGTCTTTTAAAGAAGCCATTTCCTTTTCTGCCTTGGCAAGAACTTTCTGCGCACTTGAAGACAAAGACATTTGCGTCTGGCCTTTCACAACAGGATATTTGTCCAATAAGTTTTCAAGATTTGTTTGCAAAGAAGAAGGCTGAAGTCCAATCCGTTCAACTAACGGAGGAATCATTCCGTCTTTTTGATTAAGCATGGCATACAAAAGATGCTCATTGCCTATTTCGCTGTGGTCTCTTTGCTGGGCCAAGCTGCTTGCGCTTTGCAGCGCATCTTGCATTTTTAATGTCATCTGTTCGTAGTTCATAAATTTCCTCTAAAAAGGAATATACAAATTTCCGAACTAAAAAGCAAATTTTTTTAAGGATTATTTTTCTGCGGTTTCAAGATTGCCGTATTCGCAGATGCACTTGGAGATGTCAGCCTGTTCCAAAAGCTCAAGATTTTTCTTCATTTTTTTATACAGCTTGAATTTTCCAGTTCCAGAGCCGCTTGCAAGAATCCGCATAACCTTCCTTCCGCCAGCAGGACTTTCAAAATCGCGCAGAGACATTTCCTTTGTGTTGCAGAAAATATCAATGTCAATTACATAACGCCTGTCGTGAACGCTAACAGACCAATGCAGCTTTAAGCCTTCATCTTCTGTTCCATTCATTTCCTGGCAGTCATAGCTTATCTGATTTTTTTTCAGCTTGTTTGCATGAAATTCAATATTTTTTCCTTCAATTGAAACAAGCACTGAAACTTTATTCTTGTATTCGCCCTGAACCGCAAAAACAGAAGCGTCCAAAAGCCGCCCAGAAATTTCACTTGTAAAATTCGAAGAGCTTAAATGGAAATACGGAGAAGAAAAATCCCTGCCCCAGTTTTTATCATAATATCCAAAAGAATTCCGCGGATTCACATTGTACTCTTCATTGTTGAAAATTATTGTGCCGGAAAAATCAGTCTTGCCGCCAAGAACAGCCCAGTTTATGTCTTTTGTTCTGTAGTCTGAAGAAAACGAAATGCTCCGTGAAAACTTTAAATTCCAAGACATAGTGCCAGAACTTCCCATATATTCCGGATGCGCACGCAAATCTTCGTCTGTAACTTTTATTGCGCCCGAAGTATAGTCATGCGCCAAAATGCAGGCTGGCAATTCTTCCTGCTTGGCTGAAATTATATATTCGCTTTTTTTTGCAGATAAGATTTCGGACGGAAAATAAGAATTCATCTGGCTTGTGCTTAAAGAAAGAACTCCAGCTTTTATCATAAAAAATGAAGGTGAAACATAAGTTTGAGAAGTGAAATTCTTTGCAGTTTCAGAGCCTGCCAAAACGTACTGAAAATCTTCTGTAGACTTGTTAAAACGGTTTTTAAATCCAAGCACGCATTCTTTGGGAGACAAGGCGGGGTTCACAGCGTAAAATTCAATGAAGAAAGTTTTTTCTTCGCCGGAAACTGAACTTACAGCGTTTGTAACAAGCCTCCAGCGGTCAAAACCATTTTTTCTAAGGGAACCTTTTAATTGCAGTTTTTCATTACGGCAAATTTTTTTTGCAGCCATATATCTTCCCACCAAAAACAAGACACAGCCAGCACTAAAAAAAGCACGGCATTTTCTAGCAAACTTAAATAAATATTTTACAAAGATTACCTTAGGTTTATTTTCGGCAGGAAGCAGTGTTTATTTAAATATTTTCTTTAGAGAATCTTTGAATTCAGAATTGTCTAGCGGAAAGTGCTGCTCCAAGAATTCAAAGCAGTTTTGCGCGCCGCGCTGAACGTGCTCATACCAAATTGAGTAAAGCTCCGGTTCAATTTTTTCGCTAGGGAAAGGCGCGCCCTGAACATCAGAAACAAGTTGTCTCATCAATCTTGTTAATTCTTCTACGTTTTTGTTGGTCATTTTTTTCCTTCATTTTTAAAGCAGATAATATTTTATTATTATAGTGAAATTCTTATTATTTTTCCACTTATTTTTTTAATTTTATCAGAAATCATGTCTTTTCCACAGATTGCAACTTTTCTTCCGCATAAAACAGCATCCTTGTAACGGCAGACTGATTTTTCAATGTCGTTCTTTTTGAGGTTCAGCAAATTTTTTATTCTGATTTTATCAAGAGAAAGAGAAATTCCATAAAGGCATCTCATAAGTCCAGTTCCGCCTCTCATAGCAGGTGTGTACGGCTCAATTTCGTCTGAATAAACTCCGGCAATGGCTTTTTTTATGTCGTCAAAAGAGAATTCATCTTTTTCAAGAAGCGGAAGCTTTTCTTCAAAATATTCAAGAGAATCAAAAGGCTTTGGGTCGCGGTATGTGGCAAAGCAAGTTGCGCCGCTTGAACTTTGAACAGAAAGAAAAACACCGTATGCTCCGCCGCTAGTTCTAATCTGCTTCCACAAGTCGGAAGTTTCAAGCAGATGTGAAAAAACTGTGTCCGCCATGATTTCTTTTCCTTTTTCTCCAGAACTTTTTACAGCGGCAGAAGCAAAGCCTGTGTTTCCCGGCACAACAAAAACTTCATCCACACAAGGATTTTTCTCGCAGTAAATTTTTCCAGAAAGTTCAGTCTGCTTAAAAAATTCTTTGTCGGAATTTTTTTTCTTTGGCTTTGGAAATTCAAGGCAAAGATTTTTTGCAAGAAAAGCAAATCCTTTTTTAGCCGCAGCAATTCCTGAAGTTCCGGCTGTTACATGAAAAAGAGAACCGCTTGAAATTATTTTTTTATAAATCGTCTCAAGCCTTTCAGAAATTTCAGAAAGTTTCATTTTTTTTATTTCATTTATCGCAAAAACAGAAGTAAGGCCGTCCTTAATTTCTTGAACAGCACACGAACGGTTTAAAAGCCTGCAGGACCTAAGCATTGCAAAATAATGTCCGCCAGGAACAACAGACGCATTTAAACTGGAGCACAAGCCGTTTACAATTGTCTTAAGCCTAGATTTGTCTGAAAAATCAATTGAAGAAATAATTTCGCTTGCAAAGTCAAAGGCTTGCGCGGATTTTTCTTCTATAAACTTAAAATGAATAACAAGCCACTCACGCCCAATTATAAGCGGATTTTCTGCGGCAAGTTTTTTGGAATATTCTGGAACTTTCGCGCTTCGTATATAAGCTCCAAAATCTCCCATGATCCTGTCGGAATAAGAAATTGTTTCTTCCCAAGATCTTTTTTTTGTTCCAAGCCCTGAAATGCAGCTAGAAAGCAAAGGAAGAAATTTGTAGTCCGCAGGCTCAAGGCGGTCAATAGGAAAAGAAACAGAAGCGTAGACAATTCCGTTGCAGGCTTCTTGATTTATATAGAAAGGAATTTTTTCGCACGAAGTTTTTCGGGTTTCAATTTTTTCAGCAGGATTTTCAAGCTCTTCAATATTAACAGCAGGAATCAAATTTTCATTTTCCACACTGGATTGAAAAGCATGAAGTTTTTCAAGTAAAAGAAAAACATTCTCTTTCCCGATTTTTTTATAAAGGCAAGATGCAAGTTTTTTTTCTTTTTCGGCTCTATCAAGGCTCCATTTTTCAGACGGCGAAACTGTTACCAAAGTTTTATTTTTATTTTCAACAAAAAATTTCTGTATAAGATTTTTTAAATATTCTGGCTCGTCTTTTATTTTTTTCTTTATCTGCTCAAAAGATTCAATAAAAGCAAGCGCGTCTTTTGGATCTGCTCCGTAAGTCCAGGAACGCAAAACACGCTTAAGAAGAACAAGGGAATACGGACCATGAGACGGAGATCTTTTTACTTCTCTTATTGAAAAATCAAAGCTCATAAAACTGCGCTCAATGTCTTCTTCTTTTATTCCATTTTCAGCAAGCAACTTCATAGAATCATCAATGCAGTTTTGAAATTCCTGAGCCTCTTCCGGCTTAAGTCCGTTCATGCCGACTGCTATGGAAAAAAATCTTGAGCTTATGCTGCATCCTGTTTGCGGCGCAATATCGCAGCCTTTAAACTTATTCAGCAAAAGTTTTATAACTGGCGCAGAATCGTTTCCCAAAAGAAGCTCAGACAAAAAACTTATTTCCATTGGAAGTGAAAAAAGATTTTCCTTTTCCGCGGAATCTCCGATTTTCCAAACCAAGGCCATTGTGTTTTTTGAATCCTCTGCAGGACCAAAAGCGTCAATCCGTTTTTTCATTTTTACAAAAGAATTTTCAGAATCAAATGAATATTTTTTGCCAGAAGATTTTATGTTTTTAATTACATTTTCGTTAAGAAAATCCAGCTGTTCTTCTGTTGGAATGTTTCCGTATAAAAACACAAGACAATTTGCCGCGCAGTAATATTTTTTGTGAAACTCTTTAAACTGCTCATAAGACAAAGTTGGAATTTCCAAAGGATCGCCGCCGGAATCTTTTTCATATCCAGTGCCAAGAACAGAAGCATTTAAAACCGCGTCGGTCGCAACAGAATTAAAAGACGAATAGTTTCCTTTCATCTCGTTAAAGACAACTCCCTGAATTACAGGATTTCCGTTTTGGTCAGTTTCAATTCGCCAGCCTTCCTGCAAAAAAGTTTCAACATTTAAAATCGGAAAAAAAACAGCGTCCGCATAGACAGACATCAAATTAAAATAATCAGTTTTTATAAGAGAGCTTGCAGGAAAAACAGTTCTGTCTTTTGCGGTGTAAGCGTTAAGATATGTATTTATGCTCTGGTTTCTAAGCTGAAGAAACGGATCTTTTATCGGAAACTTTTTTGAGCCGCACAAAACGCTGTGCTCAATAATATGCGCAACTCCAGTGCTGTCTTTGCAAGGAGTTCTAAAGGCAAATGCAAAAAGATTTTCTTCATCGTTGTTCAGAATATGAAAAACTTCCAAGCCGGATTTTTTATGCCGCAAAAAAATTCCTTCTGAATCGTAATATGGAATTTTAAAAACATCCAAAACTTCAAAGTCTTTGTAAACATCATTTTTTTTCATACATAAACCTCGCCTTCATCTCTTCCTAAAACACGCAAATCTCCGTTTTCCCAAGCGCGTCTAAGAACGGAATAAAACGATGAAGTTATTTTTTCGCTGTCGGATTTTGTCAAATGATGAATCATGCTTTCTTCATCAAGAACAACGCGTCTTCTGTTCTTGGAAACATTTGAAAGAATTTTTTCTCTAAACGCATCATTCTTTCCATAAATCAAAATTGCAATGTCGCGGTCTTCCATGTCATGAAGATAATTCTGAATAAATCTGTCATCTGAACCAATAACATCTTCTTCTGTAAAAAGCCGTTTGCGCAAATCTTCGCCAAGCTCTGGATCCTGCTCGCTCAATGTATTGATAATTGAATTTTCCGCAGAAGGATTCATTCTCTTTAAAATCTGGGCAAGCACTCCGCGTCCGTCCATGTTCTGCGAATTTTCTGTGTTTTGGGTAAGAAGCTTTTCGTGCAGGCTCTTGTCAATTTCAGCAAGAACTTCCGGAGCAACAGGCTTCATTTTTGCAAGACGCAGGACAATCTTTTTTTTGTCATCAACGTCCATTAAATTTATTACTTTTGCAGCTTTTTTAGGCTCAATCTGCGAAAGAACAAGCGACTTTACAGCATCAGATTCTCCATCAATCAAAACTTTAATTCGCTCAGCATTCGCATCCGAAAGATAGTCAAAAGGCTTTCCGTCCGGATACTTCACAGATTTTTTGAGCATATCCTCAGCTTTTTCAGAACCGTAAGCCTTGGTCAAAATATTCCGCGCAGTCTCAAGTCCGCCTTCTTCCCTAGCCTTTTCAACAAGAGATTCAAATTCCTCAAGAATCGAAGCTGACTCTTCCGGCGTGATTTTTTGAATTGAAGCGATTTCTGGAATTATTTTTTCTGTCTGCTCTTCTGTCAAATGCGGAAGAATTTTCGCAGCCTCATCAATTCCAACTATCACAAGGAATTTTGCAACTCTTCTATATATATTATCTTTTTCTGTTGAAGAAGCCGGAATCTTTACAAGTCCGCCGCTCGTAAGATTTTTTGCCGCGTCTTTTACATCATCTGATGTCGCTGATTTTTTCTTTTCAAACCAAGTTCCAGTTTTTGCCGCGATTTTTGCCTGCTCTATATTTTGCCTTTCCGCATTCTCTTTGTTCTGCTTTTCAATTCTGTCTATTGCTGAATTGACATTTTCAAAAACCGGCTTATGGACAAGTTTTTTATTCTGACTGGCTCCAGCTGAATAAGCGTTAAGCCTGTAATCTTGTAAATTCATAGGAACATTTTAATTTATGATATGATTTTTTTCAATTTGAATACAATATTTTTTTTGAAAACTATGTAACTCTTTGCAAAATTTGTTTATTATTTTAGTAAAGAAATTTTTAGCATAGAAAACTTCAAAAATCAGGAGGTTTTAGTTTAATATGAAAAACTTAGTGAAGAAGATTGCGTACATAGCCGGAGCCGCAGTAATGGCAGCCGGAATATTTTCGCTTTCATGCAAAGTGAACAAAGGCTCAGCAAGCGTTGCTTTTGCAGAAACACCAGCTGCGCAAATTCCGCAGGACTCATTGGCAGTTACTCAGGCTTTGCAGGATTCATTCCGTTCCATAACTTCCCAAGTGCTTCCGGCTGTTGTAGAAGTTGATGTAAAAGAAACTACAAAAGTAAAAACATTTTCCCCATTTAAGGATCTTCCATTTTTCTTTGGTCTTCCACGCGATGAAGAAGAAGGAGACGGAACAAAAGAGCTTGAGCAGTCTGCGCTTGGCTCTGGTGTAATCGTAAGAAGAACAGGAAACACGGTTTATGTTCTTACAAACAACCATGTTGTAGGAAACGCCACTTCAATAAAAGTCAAGCTTAACGATGAGCGCGAATTTGAAGGAAAACTCGTTGGAAAAGATGAACGCATGGACATTGCCCTTGTTTCATTTGAAAGCAGCGACAAGTCAATTACAATTGCAAAGCTTGGAGACAGCAACACAATTCATCAGGGAGACATTGTTCTTGCACTTGGAAGTCCTCTTGGATATTTTGCTTCTGTAACACAGGGAATTGTAAGCGCAACAGGCAGAAGCGGCGGACAAATCGGCTCAATCAGTGACTTTATCCAGACTGATGCGGCAATCAACCAGGGAAATTCAGGCGGTCCGCTTGTAAATATTTTTGGTGAAGTAATCGGTATAAACACCTGGATTGCTTCAAATTCCGGCGGCTCACAGGGACTTGGATTTTCAATTCCAATCAACAATATAAAGGAATCAATAAACCAGTTCATTGACAAAGGAAAAATAACTTACGGCTGGGTCGGAATAAGCCTCGTTGAAACTACAGATGAATACAAAGAGCAGCTTGGAATAGACAAAAAACAGCAGGGTGCACTTGCAAGCCAAGTATTCCTTGACGGACCTGCGTACAAAGGCGGAATTCTTCCAGGCGACTTTATAATCGGGCTGAACGGACACGATATAAAATCCGTAGACCAGCTTATCCGCGAAATCGGGGGCATTCCAGCAGGAAAAACAACAACTATAAAAGTTCTGCGCGGAAAAGCAACAAAAGAAATTTCTGTAAAGATTGATGAGCGCAACGAAGAAGTTTCTGCAAACGACACAAAGCTCTGGCCTGGATTTGTAGCTTCTCCGCTTACTTCAGATTTAAGAAAACGCCTCAATATTGAAAAAGAAAAAGTTGAAGGCATAGTTGTTGCAAGAGTGTTTGAAAAATCCCCTGCCGCAGCATTAAGGCTTCAGGAAGGAGATATCATCTGTGCTGTAAACGACAAGAAGGTTTCAAGCCTTGAAGAATTCTATGCGGCTTTAGACACAAATTCAAAGAAAGAAATATGGTACGATGTGTATAGCAACGGACACGTTGTAACAACAGCAAGATACAAAATCGGAAAGTAAAGCAAAAAAATTCTTCTTGCTTAAAAATGTCGCGCCTGCCGCGGCATTTTTTGTTTTTGTAAAGACAGCTTTTCTGAAAAAGTTATTTTTTTTTGATTATTTTTTTGCAAAATAAATGTAACCAAAACAAGAGATTTATGTTGTTATTATTGAAAGACAAGAGACCTCTTACTTTCTTCATAAGAACTCCTTTTTCAAGCTCCAGCGGGTGCTGGGGCTTGTTTTTTTTACAAGGCAACTGAAAAATTAAATTACCTTTACACAACTTTCTTTCACAAATATAATATCCGCCATGTCTGTATTGGAATTGTTTATTTTGGCTGTAGGATTAAGCATGGATGCCTTTGCAGTTTCAATTTGCAAGGGACTTGCAGCAAAAAAAATTTCAGCCAAAGAAATGTGCATTGCCGGTGCCTGGTTCGGCGGATTTCAGGCTTTGATGCCGTTTTTGGGTTGGATTCTAGGCTCAAGATTTAAATATTATATAGAAAACTTTGATCATTGGATTGCATTTCTTCTTTTAGCCGTAATTGGCGCAAACATGATCCGAGAATCATTCTCTAGCGAATGTGAAAAAGTTGACAATTCATTTGCTTTAAAAACAATGTTTGTAATGGCAGTCGCCACAAGCATAGACGCGCTTGCAGTCGGAATAACATTCGGCCTTTTGCTTGACAATTGGAAAGAAATAATCCTTGCAAGCCTTTTTATCTGCTCAATAACATTCTGTTTTTCCGCAGCCGGAGTAAAAATTGGAAGCGTATTCGGAAACAAATACGAAAAAAAGGCAGAAATTGCAGGCGGAATAATTTTAATTTTAATAGGAATAAAAATTCTTTTAAATCACCTTGGGATTTTATAATTAAAGATTGCACTAAAGGATTTTATAATCAGGACCTTCCGCCGACTCAAAAACTTTTAAAGAGCAGCTTTCCATCGTGACATTTTCGCAAAAATCCGCAATATTCATTGAACAAGGAGAAAGCAAGTCGTCTGGATTGTAAGAAGTTTCAACAACGCTTTCTTCATTTTCACATGCAAGGCGGCTAAAAGCTCCGTTTAATCTTACAATATCTTTTACAGCGGCAAAAAGATGCATTTTGTTTTTTTCTTCAAACTTTTGCTTTAAAAATAAAAGCTGAAGTTTTTCAATCGCTTTGTGTCCTGCAAGTTCCGGGTCAAACCCAGTTTCAAACGAGCAGTTGCTGCAAAGCTGAAATTCCTCAAAGTCAGAAAAAAATGAAGAGGCTTCTATTTTAAGCGCATTTATAACACTGAAAAACCAAGGAACTGCCCTTCCCGCTGAATAAAATGTCTTGCAGGCAAACGCCATTCCTCTGGAAAAATCAAGGTCTTTAGAAGAATAAATTCCAGTCGGTTTTGGCTCGCGGTACGGCTTTTCTTCTATCTGCGGAAAATCAATGTGGTTTGGATAAAGTGAAACTGCAAAATCAAGGCGGCTGCGGAAATTTTTGAAAGTGTCGCCAGTTTTCATTCCCCAGTCCATGTTAAAGCCAAACACAAGCCCCGCTTCATTTAAAAGCCGAGCCTTCTGCGAATAAAATTTCTTGTCGAATAAAAGCGCGCCGTTTTTTTCTGTTCCGTAAAAAGGAATTTCCAAGGAACAATATATTTCTTCAAATTCCTGCACAAGCGTTTTGTCAAGAATTTCAGGGGAAACCAAAATTGAAACAAAAAGCTCCGGGCAGAACTTTTTTATCTGGCTTATAAGGCGAAGAATTCCGTTTTTATCATGCGAAAACTGACTGTCAGAAACAGAAAGTTCTGTGATTCCTTGCCTTTGAAATTCCGAAAGAGTTTCAAATATTTTTTTTATTGAAAAGACAGAAAGAGACGCCTTAGAGGATTGCAATTCCGTGCTTCTCACATTCATCTATCATGGAATCCGGCCAAATGCTGACCTGAGTTTCCCCGATATGGGCTTTGCGCAAAAAGTACATGCACAAGCGCGACTGTCCGATTCCGCCGCCCATTGTCTGCACGAGAGAACCGCTCAAAAGCTTTTTATGGAAATCAAGTTCCGCACGTTCCGGACAACCTCGTTCCTTTAGCTGGGCAACCAAAGATTCCTTGGAAACTCTTATTCCCATTGAAGAAAGTTCCATTGCCTGATTCAAAACAGGATTCCAGACCAAAAGGTCTCCGTTAAGTCCTGTGTGTCCGTCGCCACTTTCTGTAATCCAGTCGTCATAATCTGGAGCGCGTCCGTCATGGATTGAGCCATCCGGAAGTTTTCCGCCAATTCCTATTACAAAAATTGCTCCGTGTTTTTTGCAGAATTCGTTTTCACGCTCTTTTGGAGTAAGTTTTGGATAAAGTCTGTATAAATCATCTGAATATACAAAAGTAATTTTCGGCGGAAGAATAGGAGTAATTTCTTCGTATCTGTCATAGACAAAAAATTCAGTCTGCTTAAGAACTCTGTAAATCCGCTCAACAGACTCGCGCAGGAACATTACATTTCTGTCGTTTTCATCGATGTGCATTTCCCAGTCCCACTGGTCAACATAAAGCGAATGAAGATTGTCCAAAGTTTCGTCCGCGCGGATAGCATTCATGTCTGTGTAGATTCCAAATCCGCAGCCAAGTCCAAGCTCAGAAACTTTCAGACGCTTCCATTTTGCAAGCGAATGAACAATTTCCATTTGGGCATCTCCCATGTCTTTCACAGGGAACTTTACAGGTCGCTCAACTCCGTTCAAATCATCGTTTATTCCAGTGCCTGATTTTACAAACAAAGGAGCTGTAACTCTTGTAAGCCCAAGCTCCGTGGAAAGCGCAAGCTGAAAAAAATCCTTCAGCAAAACAATAGCTTTTTCAGTTTCCTTTACGCTAAGCAAAGGCTTGTAATTTTCTGGAATATACAAATCAGGCATTTTAGTCTCCGTACATGAACTTATTTTAGAATCTCCACATACTACAACGATTTTATAAATTTTTCAAATGCTTTTTTACCTTCTGGATTTCTTTTGTAAACGCCGGCGTCTTCAAGAACTTTTGCAAATACAATTCCAACTTCATCCTGAAGAATTTTGCCAACATTGCCTTTTGTTATGCTGCTGTACTTTGGAACAAAAGATTTTACCCAGTCGTAATGCTTTCCAAGAACTTCATCTGCGCTAAAGTCTGTTCCGCTCAAAATGACATCTTCCAAGCCGGCAAGTTCTTTTTTTAACCTTGACGGAAGAACTGCAAGTCCCATAACTTCAATCAGCCCGATATTTTCCTTTTTTATGTGGTGAAGCTCTGCGTGCGGATGGAACACACCAAGCGGATGTTCGGCTGTAGTTATATTGTTGCGCAAAACCAAATCAAGCTCGAATTTTCCGTTTTTCATGCGGGCAATCGGCGTGATTGTATTGTGCTTTTCACCGTCAGTTTCAGCAAAAATAAAAGAGGCCTCGTCTGAATACGCTCTCCATTTTTCAAGAATTCTATCGGCAAGAAGACAAACTTTTTCAGAATCATTTCCGTCCAAGCGGATTACGCTCATAGGCCATTTTACAATTCCGCAGTCAACGTCATCAAAGCCCGCAACTGTGAATTTTTCTTCAACAGGAGCTTTTGCCATAGGGAACTCGTAGTTTCCGCCCTGAAAATGGTTATGAGAAAGAATTGAGCCGCCAACAATCGGCAAGTCGGCATTGCTTCCGATTATGTAGTGCGGAAAAAGCTTTACAAAGTCAAAAAGATAGCGGAAAGTTTGAGGGCAGATTTTCATTGGCTCATGCTCGTAGCTAAAGACAATGCAGTGCTCGTTGTAGTAAACATAAGGCGAATACTGAAGCCCGAACATTCTTCCGTTAAGCTCAACAGGAATAATTCTGTGGGTCTGGCGCGCGGCATGGTTTACGCGTCCTGCATAACCTTCGTTTTCCTTGCACAAAAGACAGGCTGGATAACCACCCTGCTTTGCATTGCGTGCGGCAGCGATTGCCTTTGGGTCTTTTTCAGGCTTTGAAAGATTGATTGTAATGTCGATGTCGCCGTATTCGGTGCTTGCCTTCCATTTTAAGTCCTTGCAAACTCTGTAGCGGCGGATATAGTCTGTGTCCTGGCTGAATTTATAGTACCAGTCGGTCGCATCCTTTGCGGATTTTTTATAAAGCAAATTGAATTCCGCCTGAACTTCTGAAGGACGTGCAACAAGGCAGGACATAATCTTTGTGTCGAACAAGTCGCGGTAGACAATGCTGTCTTCTATGAACTTTTTTTCCACAGCATAGTCCAAGAGGCTTTTTAGAATATTTTCAAGCTCGCAAAGTTCCACGGAAGGCACAAATTCCGCCTGCTGCTCGTTTTCAAATCCATCAAGAGCAAAAAGCTCAAGCAAACGGTTCTTTGTATAAACAACATCTTCTTTTTTGATAAGACCAGTTGCAAGACCATAGCCTGCAAGGGAATTAATAGATTCGTAAATATTCATACTGCGATTTTAAAATGATTTTCCCCAGCTGTCAAACAGACTTTCACCAAGGTGCGCAATCAGTTGCACAAAAAAAACAGTTGTCTTATTTGTCATTGACGTGCTTGACACGGCAATCTGTTGCAAATTTTTACAAGATTATCGGGTCAAGCTCGATAATGACAGGAAAATATAAAAATGGCAATGACAAGAAAATTCGACATTCAAAGTAAATAAATGCCGGAACGGAAGCGAAAATGCAGAATTGGAGTAATTTGCTGTTTTTTTTTGCCGCATGGCATACAAAGAAAATTGCAACCCTAGCCAATTATGTTTTTCCGCTGAAAGTGCAGTCATTTATGTTTTTTACAATGTTTACTTATTGAAAACAGTTGACATACACGCTTTTAGAACTAAAATAGCTTTTCTGTATGAACTTTAAGCATAAAACAATTCTTGCAGCCTTGCACATTTTGATTGTAGCGGCTGTTTTTTCGCAGGAAATATCAGAACTAGAAATTCCGCTATGCCATGCCACTTCTTGCGGCGAAAACACAGGCGACCACGAAGTCCACAGATATTCAGGGTTTTCACTTTGCTTTAGGAACAGCTACAAGGACGCTGAATGGGTAAGCTACACGCTCACGCAGGAAAAGCTCATAAAAAATGCGCGGCGGACAAACAAATTCACCGAAGACAAGAATATTTCAACAGGAAGCGCGAAACTTTCAGACTACAAGGCAAGCGGATATGACAGAGGACACCTTGCGCCGGCAGCAGACATGGCTTGGAGCGAACAGAGCGAAAACGAAAGCTTTTTAATGAGCAACATGACACCGCAAGTTCCGCAGTTCAACAGGGGAATTTGGAAAGAGATTGAAGCCCAAGTAAGAAAATACGCGCAAAGCTTGGACTTTCTGATTGTAGCGACAGGCCCGGTCCTTGAAAAACAGCCAGAGGAATACAAATCCATAGGACAAAGCAAAGTCCGTGTCCCCGAATATTTTTACAAAGTCCTTCTTGCAAAAGACAAGAGCGGAAACTGGCAGTCAATAGGCTTTATAATTCCAAACGAAAAGAGCGAGCATGACATTTTTTCGTACAAAGTCTGCGTAAACGAAGTTGAAGAAAGAACATCCATAGATTTTTTCAGCGCGCTAGAAGATTCAATTGAAGAAGAAGTTGAAAGCCAGACAGAAAATATGTTTACACAAGATTATCGGGTCAAACCCGATAATGACACTAAATTGAACCTAATAATCCAAGACTGATAACAACGATAAAAATTGCAATTTTCAGAGGTTGACTATATAATTTCTATCAATGAAAAGAGTGTTTATTACCGCAATCTTTCTAGCGGGGCTGCTGTTTGCTTCATGCGAATCCTCAAAAGTAGAAGAGCCTAAAGTAAATGAATTTGAAATAAAGGAAGACGAACTTGTTACATCTCAAAACTTTCTGGACGGAAAACTTTTGCTTACTTTTGCAGGCGACATAATGGCGCATTCCGAAAACACAAGGGGAAACTTCCAAGACATTTACACGGAAATTGAAGACATTGTAAAGCAAGCTGACTTTTCATTTGCGAACCTTGAAACTTCCGTGGACAACAAAAAAGAATATTCTTCATATCCAAGGTTCAGTGTAAAAGAAAAATATGCAGACGCCGCAATAGAAGCTGGATTCAATGTGTTCAGCCTTGTAAATAACCACTGCAATGACTTTGGAAAAGCGGGGCTTGAGTCAACCAGAAAGTACTTTGAAAAAAAGCAGAACCAGCTAAACGCACAGAACAAGGAGCTTTATTTTGCCGGAATCAAAAAAAACAAAGGAGAGCAAATACAGTTCATTCCGATTGAAAAAGACGGATGGAAAATTCTTTTTGCCGCGGTAACAGAGCTTGCGAACCAGTGGCTCGATATGGAATACTTTGATTTTCTTAAGCCCACAAAAAAAGAGCGAGAGAAATTCCTTGAGCTTATAAAGCAGAAAAAGGCTGAATGCGACTTGCTGATTCTAAGTTTTCACTGTGCGGAAGAAGAATATGTTCTGACCATTGCTGAAAATCAAAAAAAATTTTATCATGCACTTATTGATTCTGGCGTTGACGTTCTTTGGATAAACCATCCGCACGTTGCAAAAGACTGGGAGCTTATAACTTACGATGGAGTTCCTAGGAAAATTATTTTCTATGCAATGGGAAACACTATCAGCGGGCAAAGAAGAAATCCTGAATTTTCGAATCCGGCCAACAGAAGAGAATACACCGGGGACGGCTATATTTCGCAAGTTGCATTTGAAAAAGATTGTGGCAAACCTAAAATTTCCTGGGTGAATCCAGTTCTTGTTACGACGCTGATTACAGATGAGAAATATTTCGTCATAAAAAAGCTGAATGATGAATTTCTAAATACACTGGAAGAAACTTCAAAATGGAAACCGTATCTTTCAGAACGAAAAAGACTTATGGAACAAATAAAAGGAAAAACTAGATGTCAATAAACTACAAAAACCTTCCTGTATATGAGCAGAAAGAAAGAATCCTTGAAGCGTTAAAAAACAATCAGGTTATAATAGTACAAAGTCCGACCGGCTCTGGAAAAACCACGCAGCTTCCAGTTATACTGCACGAGGCCGGATATTCGCAGACAGGAACAATCGCCGTAACCCAGCCAAGAAGAATCGCGGCGTTAAGTGTAAGCGAATTCATTGCAAAGCAGCTCAAGACAAAATATCCAGGGCTTGTTGGATACAAAGTACGCTTTGAAGACAAGACCGATCCTACAACAAAAATAAAAATAATGACAGACGGAATTCTTTTGCAGGAAATGAAGCTAGATCCTTACATGAGCAAGTATTCTGTTATCATGGTGGACGAAGCGCATGAACGCAGCTTGAACATAGACTTTGCGCTTGGACTTTTAAAAAGAATTCTTGCGGTGCGCCACGACTTTAAAGTAATAGTAAGTTCCGCCACAATGAATGCAGAAAATTTCAGCAGATATTTTGGCAACTGCCCTATCATAAATATTGAAACACAGACATTTCCTGTGGCGATGGTTTACGATCCGCCTGAATCCAAGCCGACCACAACAACAGAAGCCGGAGTTGAAGCAATCCTTGGCAAAATAGAAAAGACAATCGACCGTGTGCTAGACAACAAGGAAACAGGCGACATTCTTGTGTTCCTTCCGGGCGAAAAAATAATCAAGGACTGTATGCAGCGTCTTTACAATTCCACATTCAGAAACAGAATCCACATTGTTCCGCTTTACGGAAGGCTTCCAAAAGAAGAGCAGGAACGGGTTTTTGACAACGCTCCATTCGGAAAAAAGAAAGTTGTTCTTAGCACAAACATTGCTGAAACCTCTATTACAATAAACGGAATTACAACTGTAATCGATTCAGGGCTTGCAAAGTTGAATTTCTACAGTCCAAAGACATTTACTTCAAGTCTTGTGGAAACTCCAGTAAGCCGAGCAAGCTGCAGCCAGAGAAGAGGAAGAGCCGGACGCACCTGCGAAGGAACTTGTTACAGACTTTATTCACGCAAGGATTTTGAAAGCAGGCAGGAATACACAACAGAAGAAATTTACAGAACAGACTTGAGTGAAGTTGTTCTGCGCATGGCGGAGCTTGGAATAACAGAATTTGAAAAGTTCGATTTTATTTCTCCTCCCGGACACGAAGGACTTGTTGGAGCTGTGAACACATTGAATATGCTTGGTGCGCTTGAAAAAGACGGCTCCCTTTCCAGCATAGGAAAGCTCATGGTTCAGTTCCCGCTTGAGCCTCGCATAAGCCGAATAATTGTAGAAAGCATAATGCGTTATCCAAATGTAATGGAAGAAGTTTTGATTGCATCTTCATTCTTAAGCGCGCAGTCTCCGTTTGTGCTTCCCGTTGGAGAAGAAATGGATGCACGGCAAGCACACCATTCATTTAGAGACATGCAGGGAGACTTTGTTGCCTACGTAAAAATGTTCAGGACTTATTCAGAAATGAAAAACAAGGAAGCGTTCTGCAAAAAAAATTACCTTGACGAGCGCGTAATGGCTGAAATCCAGAACATAAAAATTCAGCTTGAAGAAATCGTGTCGCAAAAGCTTCAGCTTCCAGTCTTGCGCAACGGAAACATGGAAGACTACCTTTGCTGCATTGGTTGCGGAATGATTCAGTTTGTATGTGTGCGCGAAGGAAGAGAAAATTACAGAAGCCTTACGCAGGACCACATTTCAATCCATCCCGGCTCCTCGATGTTCAAGGCGAATCCAATTTATATTGTAGCCGGAGAAATTGTTAGAACAAGCAGAATGTTCGCAATGAGTGTTTCGCCGCTAACAAAAAAAATCCTTGAGCAGATAAGTCCGGGACTTGAAGAAAAGCTAAACAAAATCCGCGCGGAAAAAGAAAAGGACAGAGCAGAAAAAGCCCAAGCCTCAAAAGTCTCAAAAGACTCAAAGAAAAAAGAAAAACAGGAAAGCAAAAAAAGCGCGAAAAAAGAAGACAAGAAAAAAGACGAAAACGCAGTTTCGTTCGGAGGAGAATCATTCGAATGCAAAAAAATCAAAGGCAAAAAGACACTGCTTCTTCCGTGGAACGAATTTAAAAGCGCAATTTCAAAGGAAACAAACGAAAGCCTTTTGAACAACATTGCAGGAATGAAAGGCATAATTCTTATGAAGGGCGGATTCAAGCTTCTTTCCGGCGAAAAAATGGAAGTCATAATGAAGATTGCAAAAACGCTCAACTTGAATCCGCTTGATGAAAAGTCATGGCCACGCAAGCTGAACATAAACATCTTTGAAAACGGCGGACTTGAGCAGCTAATAAAAAACATTGACTTTGCGATGCGCATTACAGTTGCAAAATCAGCTTCAAAGGAACTTGGATTTGTCTGCCTGTTCACGGACGGAAACGGAACTTACTGGTTCAAGGTTTCAAGAGGATTTACAACTGCGCTTAATGAAAGCCTTGCTTCTCTTGAAAAACTCATTGACGACACAAAAGATTCAGAACTTGATATTTCAAGAAAAGAAAAAATCAATATGCTTTACAGACTTTTAGACGGAATGTATAAGTAAATATTGAAAATTTTTACTTTTTATAAATCCCATGAAAAATCATGGGATTATTTTTTTAATCATAAAACCTTAACAAACTCCTGCTGTTCATAAAAACTCTTCAAAACCGTGCAGTTTTTGCATTTTTTCGGCAATAAATAGTTATCATAGAAAACTTCAACAAAAACAGGAAGGAAAAATGCAAAGACATGAACTTACACCAGCCCAAAAATGGGAGCGGCTCACACTCGCCGACAACTTCATCTTCTGCAAAGTCCTTGAGGACAATCCGGAAGTCTGCAGGCATCTCATTGAGATTCTCCTCAACATAAAAATCGACAGAATCGAAAAGCCTGCCGCAGAAAAATCACTTAAAACCGACTTCATCTCGCGCGGAATAAGATTCGATGTCTATGTCAAGGACGGAAACGGACGCTCGTTCGACATAGAGATTCAGACCACGCGCAGCACTTCCCTGGCAAAGCGGGCGCGGTATTATCAGGGGCTGATGGACGTTGACAATGTGCAGCACGGCTCCGGCTATGACGTGCTTAATGAGAGCTACGTTATTTTTCTGTGCTTGGGAGACGCGTTCGGAAAAGGATTTCCAGTGTACACATTCCGATACCGCGCCGACGAGGACAAGGACTTTCTGATGGACGACGGAACAGTAAATGTCTTTTTCAACGCGAAAAAGTATGATACAATGAAGTCCGAGGAGCTGAGAGCATTTTTCAAGTATCTCTGCGGAAAAGAGCCTAGCTCCGGTTTCACAGACAGGCTCTCCGCGCTGGTCGAGCGTGTAAAAACAAACGCGCAGTGGAGGCACAGGTTTATGACATGGGAACAGGAAATGGCCATTCAGTCCAATGAAAAAGCAAAAGAAATAGCCAAGGAACTTGCAAAAGACATGGCTAAGGATATTGCTCAAGATATTGCAAAGAACATGGCTCAAGATATTGCAAAAAACATGGCTCAAGATATTGCAAAAAACATGGCTAAGGACATGGCACAAAATATTGCAAAAGAAACTATTGCTAAAAATTCGACTTTAACTGCAAAAAAACTTATAGAGATGAATCTTTCTATCGAAAATATAGTAAAAGCCACAGGACTTCCATTAAAACAAGTACTAGAACTAAAAAAAGAATCAGAAGCATTTTAAAATGCATAAATGATAGATATTTTACTTAACTTTTACAAAAGTTGATAAAATTTAAAAACTGGTATTGACATATTTTTAGTGGCGTGCTATATTCTGTTCATTCGTGGTGGCATAGCCCAGTCGGTAGAGCAATGGACTCATATTCCATGTGTCATAGGTTCGATCCCTATTGCCACTATAGAATTAAGCACTTCAGTTTTCTGAGGTGCTTTTTTTATTTGGGCTAAAAACAGCTTAGCGCAATCTGTTTCAGCATAGAATAAAAGATGTATAAATATACATAAAAACTGTACCATTTTGCATAAACAGTTGATTTTATACACAATTAATCTTATAATCATAATTCAAAATGGAGGAAGCAAGATGAAGGCAGAAAAATTCAAAAGCCCTTTCAAAGGAAGAAGCCTTTTAAACTGGATAGACTGGAAGCCAGAGGAAATCAGCCAGATTTTAGACTGGGCCTTTCAAGTAAAAAAAGAATCCCATGCAGGCGAAGTCCACCAGAGATTTTTAGGGAAAACAATCGCGCTCATTTTTGAAAAACGCTCAACACGCACAAGATCTTCATTTGAAACTTCATTCGGCGAAGAAGGCGGCCATCCTGTATTCATGTCAACTGACGATATTCAGCTCGGCGGAAAAGAAAGCGTGCAGGACACAGCGAGAGTTCTTGGAAGAATGTTCAGCGCGATAGAATTCCGCGGATTCAAGCAGTCCCATGTTGAAGACCTTGCAAAATATTCAGGGATTCCTGTTATAAACGGACTTACAGACGACTTCCACCCTACTCAGGTTCTTGCAGATATTATGACGCTAAAGGAAAATTTTGGGCATTTAAAAGGACTTTCACTTTGCTTCTGCGGAGATGGACGAAACAATATGGCTCGTTCTCTTATGCTGATTTGTTCTAAGTTCGGAATTAATTTCAGCGTATTTGCGCCAAAAGAACTTTCGCCTGATAATGAAATACTAAAAATCTGCGCGCCATTTGCAAAGGAATCTGGAGCAACTATAACTGTTTCTGATAAAATTTCAGTTGTCAAAAATGCAGATTGCCTTTATACTGATGTTTGGGTTTCCATGGGTGAAGAATCGCTTAAAGAAGAGCGCGTAAAATTGCTTCAGCCATACCAAGTGAACAAGGCGCTTATGGAAGCAACTGGCAAGCCTGAAACTATATTCCTGCACTGCCTCCCTGCTGTAAAAGAACAGGAAGTTACAGAAGAAGTCTTCGAAAGCAGCGCAAGCAAGGTTTGGGATCAGGCGGAAAACAGAAAGCATACCATAAAAGCCATTATGCTCGCGCTTATATAATAGAATAAATTCGGAGGAATTCATGAAGAAGTTTTTTGCCGCGGCAGTTCTTGCTCTTGCAGTTATGTTGCCAGTAGTTTCACAGGAAAACAACGAGCAGACAAAGCAGCCTGTATGGAATCACGGAGACAATGTATCTACAATTTCTTATCAGAATGTAAGAATCTTCAAAATTTATGACCAGAAAGACGCTTATGTTGTGCTTTACGAAAAACAGGGCATAGACATCGGAACTGCGGTTCTTCCAAAAAAATGGTTCAAAAATGAAGACGGAGCTAGAAAGCTCAATTTCAGAACTATGCCAAAAGGTCTTTCTCCATACATGACTGTAATAAGCCAAAACGGTGAATTCCTAAAAGTATGGATTACAGCTCCTACAAACCGTTTCAATTCACTTTGGGCAATTGCACCTAGCGGAATGCAGATTGACGGAACTGACGCAGACTCGCTTACTCTTGACTACTAGAAAAATTAGCAAGTAGAAAAACACATTTTTTAGTAAGGAGACTTGATTCTGGAAATTTCAGGGTCAGGTCTTTTTTAATTTCAGGCAGGAAAAATATGATTCTTATTTCAAAAGACCAAATTTCAAAATTTAAAAGTTTTTTAGATTCCCATGAGAGTTTCATTATTGCAGGACACAAAGAACCGGACGGCGACTGCATTTCAAGCTGCATAGGACTTTCATTTATTCTGGACAAATTCAACAAGCCTTACATAATGCTTAACGCCGGACCTTTTAAAAGAAACGAAATAAAGAAATTCGCGCCAAAATTTAAAAATGCACTGCCCTTTATGACGCAGAACGAAAGAAATTCATGCGGACTTATAATCGCGGACTGTTCGGAACTTTCAAGGCTCGGCGATATTGATGGAGATTTAAAAGGATTCAGCACATTTATAATCGACCACCACAAAACAGCCGATGTAAAAAATTCAGACAACATAATAGACCCGACTTCACCGGCGGCAGCTTGCCTTGTCCAGCAGCTTTTTGAAGCGATTGTCGGAAAACCTTCGAAAGAACAGGCGGATATTTTTTTCTTTGGAATGGCGACTGACACAGGATTTTTCAAGTATCTTACAGAAGACAGCGCAGAAGTTTTCAAGGGAACGGCAAGGCTTGTTGAATCCGGCGCAAACCCAAGAAAAATTTATCAAGAAATGACAGGCGGAAAGCAATGGAACACAAGAAAACTTCTGGGAATTATGCTAGACCATGCGGAACGGCATTTCAACGGAAAACTTGTTGTAACTTTTGAAACAATGGACGATACAAGAAAATTCGGGCAAGACGGCCGGGACAGCGATGCTTTTTACGCGCTCATGCTTGAAGTTGAAAATGTAGAGGCTATTTTGTTCATTCGGCAAGAAACAGAATTTTCATGCACACTGGGATTCCGTTCAAAGGAAAAATGCGACGTTAGCGCAATTGCTTCTAAATTCGGCGGCGGCGGACACAAAAATGCTGCCGGAGCGAGCACAGAAGGAAAAATTGAAACATTGTTGCCTTTAATCCTAAAAGAATTCTCAAAAGTGCTTTAATTTTTCTTCCATAAGATAATAAGACAAAAGAAAAAGCTTCCAGAAATGGAGGCTTTTTTGTTAGTTTTTCTGCAATATTTTTTTATCAAATAACAGAAAATAACAAAAATCCTGTTATATTTTGAAAAAACTTACAGCCGCTAGTTATTTTTTCAGCTATAAAATAGCAAAAAATCAAGCAAAACACGCAAATTTCACGTAATTTCACTTGGCATAAATATTGCTATTTTTCTTTCACAAGTTTGCGTCGCAAACTTCCTTATCAACTGCATATTCTCATTTCATTGCGAATATGCTTAAAAAGTCAAATCGGAAATTGGAATTTCCTCATTGACTTTTTATAGGAGAAATTATGAGTGAAAAAACTACGGCGGAAGTAAGAAAAATCTGGAAGGATTTCAGCGAAAAAAAGACAAGTGAAGAGGAAGCAAAGAATTTGCTTTTGGAATTTATGTTCAGGCGGAAATTTGAACTGGGACTTGCAAGCATGAGCGAGGATGATTTTTCAGATTTTCTTGTTTATATGGCAGAACATTTCATCCATATCCTAAAAAAGTACAATCCAAAAATAAGCGATTTTTCCACTTACATTTATGGAGTTTTGCAGGCATCGGCTTTTTGGCGAAAAAGGAAACAGTTCTTGGCAAACGAAAAAAAATCTTTTTGCGAAACTTTAGTTGTCGAAGAATCTAGTTTCATTCTTGAGAATGAAGAAATTTATTTTGAAAATGAAATGACAACAGAAGAACTTTACAAAGTTGCAAAGAAAAATCTTGAATATTCGGCTTGTTCAAGGCATTCTGAAAGAAAAACAAAAATCAGCGAAAGTTTTACAAAAGAACTCTGTCTTGTTCTTGCGCTAAAATCTTGTTACAGCATTACGGATCCGCTTGTTGAAAAAGTTTCCGCCGCCACAGGATGCAGCAAGGAAAAACTTAGAAAAATGATTATGAGCGCAAAAGAATCAATTGAAAAAAAGGAAATGCGTTTTCATAATTTATTTAAAAGACGAAATTTTGCATATTATCATAGAAAGAAATTTTCAATGCAAAAACAAAGAGAAGCGCAAAAAGAATCAGCATGTACTGAATACGAACTGCAAAAATTCAACTCGCATGACCAAAGATGGCGAAAATCGATTGAAGAACTTTCAAGGCAAATTCCTGTTCCCACAAACATAACGGTTGGCAGGCTTCTTTCAATGAGTCCGCGCCATGTTGCTTTCCTTGTCTCAAAGGCAAAGGAAATTTTCAACGGAGACGAATAGAAAACTACAGAAAACTGCCATTCTCTCGACAACAAGCATTTAAAATGCTATTCTTTTGGAATGAAAATTTATCTTGCAACCGGAAATTTTAATAAAAAACGTGAAGTCTCGGAGCTTTTTCCAGAGCATACAATTGTAATTCCAAAGGACGAGGGAATTGACTTTGATCCAGAAGAGACCGGCTTGACTTTTTACGAGAACAGCCTTATAAAAGCAAAAGCCTTGTGGGAAATTGTGCGCTCCCCTGTTCTTGCTGACGATTCTGGAATTTGCGCAGATGCACTGAACGGTGCTCCAGGAATTTTTTCTTCGCGTTATGCAGGACCGGATTTTATGAAAGGAAAACCTGATGGAAAGAAAATTCCTCAGGAAGATCAGAATAAATTTTTAATTCAGCAAATAACAGATTCAATTTCCTCTGGAAAATTTCAAAAGCGGACAGCGCATTACACTTGCTCAATGGTTCTTTACATGGGAAATGACAGGCTTTTTGTTGTGCAGGAAACAATGGAAGGTGAAATTGTTGAGAAACTTGAAGATGCAAGAGGAACTGGCGGATTCGGATACGACCCGATTTTCTATCTTCCTGAACTCGGAAAGACTGCCGCAGAACTTACAGCAGAACAAAAAAATGCGATAAGCCACCGCGGAAAAGCTTCACGCCTCATAAAAAAAATAGCAGAAAATATTATTTGCGACGAGGGAAAATGAAAATTGCAGTTGACTGCCGAATGAGCGGAAAAAGCGGAATCGGAACTTTTTTAGACGAAATTCTTCCATATTTGAAGAGCAGCGAAAACGAATTGTTTTTATTCGGCACAAAAGAAAGTACTCCTTGCAATGTAAAAACTTTTTCACTGAAAGAAATGTTTCTATTTCCGAAAGAACTTTTAAAAAAAATAAATTTGTGCGATGTTTATTTTTCGCCATATTGCAATATTCCGGGCGGAATAAAAATTCCTGTTTTTTCAACAATCCATGACATCGTTTTTCTTGATGTAAAAGGACTCTGCGGAAAAGCTGGAGTTATTGCAAGAAAATTTTTCTATAAACGCGCTATAAGAAAATCCAAGGAAATTTTTACAGTTTCAAATTTCAGCAAGGAAAGAATTGAAAAAGTTCTAAAATGCAAGAAAAAAATTTCGGTTGTCTACAACGGTCTTCCAAGTTATATGGAAAAAAAATGTTCAAATGTGAAAAAGGACAACTCCATAATTTTTATCGGAAACATAAAAAAGCATAAAGGACTTTCTGTTCTGCTTGAGGCTTTTGAAAAGTTTTATCAGCTTGAAAACATTGCGGAAAAGCCAAAACTTTTAATCGTTGGCTCTCAGGACAATTTCAGAACAAAGGACAACAGCATTTCAGAAAAAATCAGCGAGCTGAATTCAAAATATTCTAATTCAATTGAATTCACTGGATTTGTTGAAAATGAAAAATTGCTGTTGCTTTTAAGCCAGGCAAAATTCTTAATTCAGCCATCGCTTTATGAAGGATTTGGAATTCCGCCGTTGCAAGCACTTTACTGCGGAACAAAAGCCGTTATTTCTGACATTCCAGTTTTCAAGGAAATTTATGATGGATTTCCAGTTGTCTTTTTTGAAAGCGGAAACAGCAATGATTTATGCGAAAAAATGCAAAGAACTTTTTGCGATGAAAGTCCGCTTGGAGAAATTCCTGAAAAATATTCCTATAAAAAAACAGCATCTTTGATTTTAAGTGAAATAACTAGAAAATAATGCGTTTTTATGTGTAACAATAGACAATTTCGCTTTTTTCCTTTATATTAGATAGACTTATGATTTCTAGTATCAACGCAGACGAATTAGAAAAATACTTAAAATCTCAATATAGGCACACAAGTTCATTCGTTTCTGGTGTCTCACTTGGCTTTATAGATGCATTGCTTTTTATGCTTTCAATCTGCATTGGATTTTTTATTGTAAATGCGTTCGACCCTTCCTGTATAAATTTCAGATCTTTTTTGAAATATTCAGTTTTCTTGCCAGCAGTTTTCATTGTTTTCTATTTAAATGGACTTTACCCAGGAATTCTTTTAGCTCCAGAAGACGAAGTAAGAAGATTTTCACTTTCATCATTTTTCATTCTTATTGGAGAAGCTTTTGCGCTTACAACTATAAAGTCCACAAAAGACCTTATTCCAATTGCAGTAGCACTTGTGCTTTCATGGCCGTTTGCAACAATTTTACTTCCGCTTGGAAGAGAATTAAGCAGAAGATATTTTGCAAAATTCTCATGGTGGGGAGTTCCAGCGGTAGTTTACAACAAAGATGACAGGGCAAATTTAATCGTAGAGCGGCTTTTGAAAAAAAAATATCTTGGCTATAGACCGATTCTCATTGTAACGGACTCAGTCATTCACAAAGATGAATTTCTTGGAATAAAAATTGTTGAGCAGTCTGCTGAAATTTCCGCAGTTTTAAAAAAAATCAACATAAAAGTCGGGATTCTATGCGGATTCAATAAAAACCTTGAAGAACTTCAGACAAATTACAGATATTTAATCCGTGTGCCAAGAGAGCAGTTGAACACAACAATGTCTTTGCACATGAAAGATTTCGGCGGAATTCTTGCGTTCTCTTCAACAAACTATCTTACAAAAAAAAGTTCCTTGTTTTTAAAAAGAGCAATCGATATTCTTGCCTGCATTTGCGTTGCGCCGATTTTGCTTCCGCTTACGTTAATTATTGCAATCGCAGTAAAAATAAGTTCGCCAGGACCAGTTTTCTACGGACATAAAAGAGTCGGAAAAAATCATTCAGTTTTAAAATGCTGGAAATTCCGTTCAATGTGCATTGACGCAGACAAAAAGTTAAAGGAAATTCTTGAAAATGATCCTGTAAGAGCCGCGGAATGGGAAAAAGACAGAAAATTCACAGATGATCCGCGTGTAACAAAGCTTGGAAAATTCCTTAGAAAAACCAGTCTTGATGAAATTCCGCAGCTTTGGAATATTTTTGTCGGAGAAATGTCCTTAGTCGGCCCGCGCCCAGTTACAGAGCCTGAACTCATAAAATACGGAAAATATTCAGACTATGTGCTTTCTGTAAAGCCTGGATTAAGCGGAATGTGGCAGATTTCAGGACGAAGCGACACTGGCTACGAGGAAAGAATCAATTTAGACACTTATTATATCCAAAACTGGTCTGTGTGGCTTGACATTTGGATTTTGATAAAAACAGTCGGAGTTGTAATAAAAGGCAAAGGAGCCTATTGATTTATGCTTAAAAATTTAAAAAAAATACTTGTCTTCGTTGTGCTTTATTGCGCATCAGCAGTTTTTGCACAGGAAGAACTTTTTCAAATAAAAAAAGTTGACTTTATTTCAAAAGGAAAAACAAAAGAGTCTGCGTTAAGAAAAAATATCTCAGATATAAACTACAAAAGAGTTTTTACATCTCAGGAAGAACTTGAAGAATATCTTCATGACATATATCAGAATATAGAAAACACAAGGCTTCTTACAGACATTGAATATTCATACAACATAGCGGAAACAACAGACGACGGAATAAATCTTATTGAAGCGCAGTATACTTTTAAAGATTCCCATTCAATGCTGATTTTTCCAAAGCCGGCTTTAGACACGAACTCAGGAATAGAAATCAAGCTCAAGCTCAAAGACAATAACTTTCTAGGACTTATGAATGATCTGAATGTTGATTTGAATTTGAACTTTGGAGATGATGACGAGCCAGACAATTATTCAAAAGTAACAACAGGATTCAATTTTAGCTATGATTATCCTTTTGACATTGGAATTACCGAAAACACTTGGAGCAATTCTTTTGATTTCAATTGGACAATAGGAGACAACGCTCCGGAATACGACTACACAACAGGAATTGCCGTTGTAGTTCCAATCGGTCAGCATAAAATTAAATTTGAATTTTCACAGTCAATAATAAAAAATCTTGACTATGAAAAATATGACGATGAACTTTACTTTGTAGAAAATGCGACAATTTCAGTTCCATTTTCAATTGGTTACATAGGAAACACAACAGAAGTTACTTATACGCCTTCTATAAATTTTACGTATAACTGGGATAGAAACGGAATCAACAAAAGCAATGACGACTTGAACCAAACACCGATGATAAAACCGGGGCAAACAATAAGTTTCAGTAATATAAACTGGGTGGGCGTAAACAACTTTAGAACTGGATATTCATTTTCTGCATCTCAATACATGGGCTGGGACATAACAGCAGATACAATCGATGAGAAAGTAGTTCCATCAGTTGAAGCAAATTTAAAATTATTCAAAAGTTTCAAATATGTTGGCTTTGCAATCAATGCAAACGGATTTGCAGGCTATAACACAAATTTTTCAATCGGCGAATACTTAAGAGGCGCGCCAGACAAACAGGAATTTGATGACTACGAAGTTGACGCAGATAACTACGCATTAAAAACTCCAGCTGCGATAGTTTTCAACTTTGATATGCCGATTCACATTGTTACCGTCCGTTGGCTTGACTGGAGCTATGCATTGTTTGGAAGTTATGACACAAAGCCTAAAGCTGTAAAAGCAATTGCATTTTTACCACATAAAATTTTCAAGTACCTGAACTTTGAATTTCAGCTAAGCCCATTCTTTGATGCCGCATTGATAAAAAACAGAGGCACTGGCTCAAACTTGAACTACAAAGAAGGAATCTATACGGGCGGTCTTGAAGCCCTTGTTTATCCTGAAAAATGGAAGAGTTTTGTTGTGCGCGCAAGTCTTGGCGTAGACCTTTCCAAAAAGATTCTCAATGGACGCATGGACTTTGACAGCTCATGGAGAAAAGGAAAGGCTTGGGAAGCGTATTTTGGTTTAGGACTTCAATTCTAATTCAATTTTCAGCTTTTACAATTTTTTCTGAAGCGTAAGATTTCCAATATTCAACAGGTGCTGATTCTGAAAGAGACTCAAAGAGAGAACGTGAAAAAACAATTCTTCCAGAATTAGCAGCAGAGTCCGCAAGATCACAAAACAATTCCCACACATCGTTTTTTATGCCCCACTCCACAATATCGCTGTAGTTGGAAGATTCCGCAAGAAGTGTCTTAAAATTTAAATATTTAAAGCCGTTTATTCTTTGCATTAAAACGGATTCAATTTTTGTTACAGCCAAAATTCCTGCAAAAGCATTAAATTTCAACGCCTTGTCAGTTTCAGCTTCTGACATATACAGTTTGCCGAGTTTAACAAATGCTTTTAGCCCTGTTGCATCTTCTGCGCGGTACAAAAGAAAAAATTTTTCAAGACTGTCAGAAGAATCAGAATTAACAATATGAAGGAGCGCATCTATATAGCTAGAATTCGTAAAAACAGAATCATCGCTTGCAATAACAAGAAGATATTTTTCATAATCATCTTTGTTTCCCAAGTCATAAGAAAGCTCGGCAAGTTCATAAAGCAAATCATATTTTTCCATTGGAATATCAAGATTCACTGAATAATCATAAGCATCTTTCATATAATCCAAGGCAACAGAATACTCACCTTCAAGCTTATAAATTTTTCCAAGAAGAAAATCAGCCTCTGGATAGTGCGCATAAACTGAAATAAACTCAATCAATTTTGAATAGCTTCCGTTGAAAAAATCTGCGCCATGTTTTTCAATATGCATTGAAACAATTTTTGAGGCTTCTGTAAATTTCAATTCATTTAAAACTTGGGAAACACGTTCAATTGAATCTCCCGCCCGTCGGACTCTTGAATTTTTTAAAGTTTCATCAAGAATATAAGTTTGCCACTGGGCATTTTGAGAACGTATAAACTTTGCTTGCTCTGCAAATTTTACAGCAGTTCCAAAGTCATTTTTTTCAAAAAAATCTTTGGACTTTTGCAATGCCCTCCAATCTTCCTGCCCCTTTTGAGGCTTTTTAGGAGCGGCAAAAATATCAAAGCAAAAAAACAAAGCAAACGAAAAAACAGCAATAAATTTTATAGCAAACTTTCTCATTGAATTAAAGATTCTCCAAGACCTTTTTAAATTCTATATCGGCATCTTTTTCATCAATTGTTTGCACTATTTTTCCTTTTTTGAAAATTATGCACTTTCCGCCGCCGCCAGCAATTCCTAAATCAGCGTGCTTACCTTCACCAGGTCCATTAACAATGCAGCCCATTACCGCAACCGTAATATTTTTATCAAGTGCAAGCAATTTGTTCTGCCATCGCTCCATAAAGCCATGGACATCAAAGCCCAAACGTCCGCATCTAGGACAGCTTATCAAGGTAACGCCGCCATTTCTAAGTCCGCATTCATGCAGAATTTCCCTTCCTGCAATAACTTCATTCTCTGGGGAAGATGATAGGCTGACACGGATTGTAGAGCCAATGCCTTCATTTAAAAGATGAGAAAATGCCAGTGTGGATTTCACAACGCCAGTAATCAAAGGACCTGCCTCTGTTACTCCAATATGCAAAGGAATATCTGAGTGACGAGCAAAGGTTTCATTTGCATCAATTGTTTCCTGAACAGACGAAGCTTTCATGCTGACTGCAAAATTTTCAAATTTAAGCGACTCAAAAACTTCAGATTCCCTTAATGCAGTTTCCGCCAAAGCTTGAGCCCTCGTAATTTCTGAACTTTCAACTTTTTTTTCCAAGTCTTTTGGCAAAGATCCTGTGTTCACACCAATTCTTATGGCCGTGCCTTTTTCTTTGCAAGCCTCTACAACAGCTTTTGTCTTGTCAAAGCTTCCTATATTTCCAGGATTGATTCTTATTACAGAAATATTCCCCTTTAAGCACTCCAATGCAAGCCTATAGTCAAAATGAATATCAGCAACAAGCGGAACATCCGTGTTCTCGGCAATTTTGCACAAAGAACGCGCGCTTTCCATGTCAGGAACAGCAAAACGAATAATATCGCATCCAAGTGATTTCAAATTGTCAATGCGCTTTATAACTGAATCCAGACCGGTTTTGTCAATTTCAGTTATTGGCTCTTTCCACATTGTCTGAACTGTAACAGGATTTTTTCCGCCAATATATATTTTTTTTGTTCCGTTATTTCCACCGATTTGAATTACACGCGGGATTTTAAAATTTTCTTCCATAGAATCTATTATATCATATTGGAGACTTGTGTAAAAGCATTTATTTTTTATAAGTTTGCTCAGAATCTTGAAGCAGGCGTTTTTACAATTTAGCATAAATTCCTGAACAAAAAAAAGCCCGGAAGCAATCAAGCCCCGGGCATTTTAGTTTCTATAGAATGAAAAATTTTAGCAAACAATCATTCCGAATACCATAGAGAACAAAGCGATTGTTTCGCAAAGACCTACAACCATAATGTACTGTGCAAATCCTTTTCCTGTTTCCGCCAAAGCATCAGAACCAGCAGCGCCAGCTTTTCCCTGAGCAACAGCAGACATGCACATTGAAAGACCGCAAGCAATTCCAAGTCCAAGAAGGAACAAAGGATCAGCTGAAGAAGTTCTCATTGTGTTCATAAGAAGGAAACCGTAAATTGTCTGTGTAAGCGGAGCACCTGCAAAAACAACCAAAAGGAAAGGCGCAGGCTTATTGTTCAAGTAGCACCTTTTCCAAGCTCCAATTGCTCCCTGACCTGCAATTCCAATACCGATTGCGCTTCCAATCGCAGCAATTCCCATTACAACACCAGCACCAATCATTCCCCAGTTCATAAATACTCCTTTACGCAAATTTGCGTTGTTAATCTAATTTTTTAGGCAGAAAACTGCCGTAATTCAAATTTTATTTTTCTTCACGGAACGGAGAATATTTTGTTCCGCTCCATGACATTCCAAGATGCTGACTGAATTCAAGAGTATTCAGACGCACACCGTGAACAATAACAGACAAAAGGTTCAGCACAATATTCAGTCCATGGCCAAAGCACAAAAGAATAACGCCAAAACCAACCATAATCAACTTGCCAAGCATAGGACCAGCCATTGTATTTATCGTACTGCTTATAGCCGCACCTGCAAGCGCAACTGCCCACAAACGTATATAAGAGACAATGTCGCTGAAAACATTTACAATTCCCAAAAGCACACTGATAATGTTCTTTAGACTTTCAAAAATCGAATCCTTAATACTTCCGTCATAATTTGAAAATACAAAATTCAAAATAAATCCAAAGAAAAGCACACCAAGCGCAACATAAGGAATTGGAAGCCAGCCGATTCCAAAGAAATACAAAGTTTCTTCTGTAATTCCAAGCGGATATTTTACAGCATCAACAACCATGTCCATTACAACGTAGTACATTCCCCAAAGCTCAAGCAAAGAGCCAAGTTCTCCAAGGCACTTTAAGGATTTTCTGTAACGAAGAATTCCTTTTATATGGGCAATGCTAAGCTGAATAATAGCAAGGATAAAACAGAAAATCTGCTGGTTAGTATTAGAAACATCAGATCCCACTTTTGCGGGTGAAATTGGTGCAAAAGACAAATTCACCATCCATTTTGGAAGTCTTGTTGAATCTATTCCAAACCAAGTGCAAGTCAAAACACCCCAGCACATTGTACTGAATCCAAGCAAAAAGACAAGCACGTTTACAGATGAAAATGCCTTTCCATTTTTTGCGCCTTTAGCCATAAGTCCAATTGAAAGCGCACAGATTAATGCTCCATATCCTGCATCGCCAAAAATCATCGCAAAGAAAATGCAGAAGAAAAGCAAGAACCAGCCCGAAATGTCATATTCATGGTAGCCCGGCGTAACATCAAGAAAATTTGTAAGCGGATAAATAAGTTCCACAAGCTTATTGTTCTTTAACTTTGTCGGAACAGGATCATCATCCGCAGGATCAGAAGCCACAAATGCCCAGCCGTTTTCTGCACATACAGATTTGAAACTTTTCATTGAGTCAACTGGAACATATCCTGTAAGCCATGCAAGCTTTGTCTCTTCATCATCGGAAGTTTCATTTGAAGATTCTGATTCCATGCCGCTGTACAAATTCTCAAATTCAATATCAGAGGCAAGCTTCTTTTTATAATCAAGCAAAGCAGTTCGGAATTTTTTCTCTGCAAAAATCTTCTTATTGATGGCTTCAATTTCATGCTCGTCATCTACGATGTTTTTCTTCATCTGGCGAGTAGAAGATTCAGGCAAAGGAACAGCATAAGCTTCAGCAGGAAGACCAGCAGGACGCTCTTCAAGTTGTACTTCTGATTTCAGCAAAAACCTAGAAACTTTGTTCAAGGAATTTACAAGAACAGTTTTGCAATCCTCTCCAATCAACTGGTACTTTTCAGAAGGAATTTCATACATATATAGGAAAATTCCTTTTTCTGCAAAAGCCTTGAATTCTTCAGGATTAACGTCACCCCATTTTTCAAGCCGAGCAAGCTCATTTTTATTTTGGGAAATCAAATCAAAAAGTGTCTTTTTTCTATCACTTAAAGATATTATTTCCTTTACTTTTTCCCGGGCAGCATCTTTATCCAGTTTTTCCTGAATCAAAGCAGAAGACTTTTTTGGCTCTTTTATTTCATCAAGAATAGAAATAGCTTTATCAGTTTCCGCAGCCGATTCTTTGTAAGCAGAAAGGGTTGGACTAGAGCCTTCCACAGCTTCCAAATGCAAAACTCCAGCTTTTCTAAGCTGCTTTAAAGAAGCCTTTCTTGTTGAATCAAGAATAACCAAAGAGACTTTTTTCATCTGCACAATAGCCATTATTCAGCCTCCTTAGCATCAGCCTGAAGTTTTTTCTTGGAAATTTTTGAGCGTACAACCGCATTGACCTGTTCGTCTCCAAGAAAAATTCCTATGCGCTTGATATTAGCTTTTGTTTCAGGAATTTTTACTTTTTCAAACAGATTTACACGCTGAGTTGTTGTACGAAGTTCTTTTGCTAAAAGCCTTACTTGCTCATCCAGAACTTCCGCCTCCAAATCAAGCTCAAGGGCTTTTTCCATTCTATCCGCAGCCATATCAATCCAAAGCGGTGTTGAATAAAGATTATAGTCGCCACGTCCAAAATCTGCGCCTTCATAAACAGGAATCTTTACACCGGCAATATTGCCCCAGCCCTTTTTGATGTTTTTTACAGTAACCATATCAGGCTTAAAGGCATCTTTTTCACCGAAAACCGAAATCCATTTTTCAAAATCCTCTTCCAAAGCCTTTTTTTCAGCCCTGACAGATTTTGCTTTTTCGTCTATGGCGCGGATTTCTGACTGCAGTTGCTGCTTTTTAAGCGTAAGAGTCGGAAGATAACGCTGATACATTTTAAGCGCATCTTTTTGAGTCTTTTGCTCGTTTTTAGTCAGTTTTAATTTTGCCATAAAATAAATCCTTAATATTCAGGTTTAGTTTTTTGGCCAGAACTGCTCTATCAATTCAGACTTCAAGCCAGTTTCCGCCTTGTCAAAACATTCCGCAAGAATTTTCCATCCATTGTCCAAGGCTTCTTCAAGAGGAATGTTTACCGTAAGATCCATCATCTCTGATTCAAAAAGCTCTCCATATTTCAAAAGCTTTTCGTCCCAAGCACTCATAATAAAGCCCATTGACTTTTTTTCAAGAGTATCTTTGTACTGGGAATAAAGACGAATCATCGCATCCATAAGAGAACGGTGATCTTTGCGTGTTTTGCTGTTAACCTGCTGCTTTAAGCGAGAAAGAGAACCAAAAGGCTCAATGTGTCCGCCCTTAAGATAATACTGACCTTCTGTAATATATCCAGTGTTGTCAGGAACAGGGTGAGTAACGTCATCGCCAGGCATTGTTGTAACAGCCAAAACCGTTATAGAGCCTGAATCAGCAAAGTCAACAGCCTTTTCGTAACGGCTGGCAAGCTGAGAATACAAGTCTCCTGGATAACCACGGTTAGAAGGAACTTGCTCCTGAGTAATTGCGATTTCCTTCATTGAATCAGCGAAGTTTGTCATGTCTGTAAGAAGAACAAGAACGTCCTTTCCCTGAAGCGCAAACTGCTCTGCAACAGCAAGCGAAAGATCCGGAATTTTAATGCATTCAACAGTTGGGTCAGCAGCAGTATGAACAAACATTACAGTTTTGCTCAATGCGCCGCCTTCTTCCAATGTTTTTTTAAAGTAAAGATAGTCATCGTATTTCAAGCCCATTCCGCCAAGAACAATAACATCAGCCTGAGCCTGCATAGCAATACGAGCCAAAAGTTGGTTGTAAGGCTCACCGGAAATTGAGAAAATCGGAATTTTCTGACTAACAACCAAAGTATTGAAAACATCAATCATTGGAATGTTTGTACGCATCATTCTATTTGGATTAATACGTTTTGCAGGGTTTACAGAAGGTCCTCCGATTGCAACAAGATTTTCAGTCAATGCAGGTCCATGATCTCTTGGTTCTGCTGAACCGTTGAAAATGCGACCAAGCAAATTTTCACTAAAAGAAACACGCATTTCGTGTCCCAAAAAGCGGATCTGGTCATTTGTAGCAACACCGCGTCCGCCCGCAAAAACCTGCAACGAAACAGTTTCGCCATCAATCTTATTTACTTCAGCAAGGGATTTTCCAAACCTTGTGTTTATTTCAGCAAGCTCATTAAGCTTTACACCTTTTGCTTTTACAGTAATAACGCTTCCGTTTATGCTTTCAATTTTGCTATATACTTTATTCATTATTCACCGTCCTTGAGAAGCTTCTTTGCCTCGTTAGATACCTGCGCATTTTTTGAAGCCAAAGTACTTTCTATGACTTTTTCAGCTTTTGTAAAGTCTGCGCTCTTGAATTCCTTATAGTTCATATCAATGAAATTCTGGCGCAAAGTATTAAAGAAATTGCGGGCATCGTCTTTCTCTTCAAAGTCAAAGTCAGATCCAAGAATTTCAACAATTTTATTGAAAACGTATTTCTGACGTTCTACAGAAGATGCGCCTTCAATTTCATCAAAGCTATCCTGCTGCATATAGACGGCATCAAGAAATTCACTCTTCAAGTAAATAACAAAATCTGAAAGGCTTGTTCCTTCTTCGCCAACAACTTTCATCATTTGGTTGACTTCTGCGCCTCTTTTATAGACATTACGAGCAAATTCAACAAGATTGTGTCCAATTGTAGATTTGTACTTTGACCAAGAATCAAGAGGATCAATAGAAGGATAACGGCGCGCATCGGAACGTTCTCGGCTAAGACCATGGAATGCGCCAACAACTTTCAATGTTGCCTGAGTTACAGGCTCTTCAAAGTTTCCACCTGCAGGAGAAACAGTTCCACCAATTGTAACAGAACCGACATTTCCATCGCGAAGCTTTACAATTCCCGCACGTTCATAGAAAGAAGCGATTGTTGACTCCAAATATGCAGGGAAAGCCTCTTCACCAGGGATTTCTTCCAAGCGGCCAGACATTTCACGCATAGCCTGCGCCCATCTTGAAGTAGAATCCGCAAGAAGAAGAACATTAAGTCCCATCTGACGGTAATATTCTGCAAGAGTAACGCCTGTGTAGCACGAAGCTTCGCGGGAAGCAACAGGCATAGAAGATGTATTGCAAATTATGATTGTGCGCTCCATAAGAGAACGTCCAGTGCGAGGATCCTTAAGCTCCGGAAATTCTGTAAGAGTCTCTACAACTTCACCAGCGCGTTCTCCGCAAGCAGCTATAATTACAATGTCAACATCGGCATTGCGGCTTGTTGTGTGCTGAAGAACAGTTTTTCCAGCGCCAAACGGACCTGGAATACAATATGTTCCACCTTTTGCAACAGGGAAAAATGTATCAATCAGGCGGACTTTTGTAACCATAGGCTCATCTGGACTAAGACGTTCTGCATAGCAATTTACGGCTCGCTTTACAGGCCATTTAAAGCTCATGCTAATATTTATAGATTTTCCTTTTTCATCAGCAAGAGTTGCAATGGTATCATGAATTTTATATTCACCAGCTTTTGCAATTTTTTTGATTGTATAAGTTCCAAGGAATCCAAAAGGAATAAGAATTTTATGAGTAAAAGGTCCTTCTGGAACAGATCCTATGCTGTCTCCTGCAAAAACTTTGTCGCCTTCTTTTGCAGTAGGAGTAAATTCCCATTTTTTATTTTCATCAAGAGCAGGAAGATAAACACCGCGCTCAAGAAAGTAGCCGGATTTTTCAGCAAGAAGAGGAAGCGGATTCTGCAATCCATCATAAACCTGACCTAAAAGACCAGGGCCAACTTCAACGCTAAGCAAATCTCCAGTAAATTCTACAGAACAATCTGTTGAAATACCATTTGTCATTTCATAAATCTGCATCTGCGCTGTATTTCCGCGGATACGGATTACCTCTCCTTTCAGGCTTTTTCCGCCAACTTTAACGTAGCCTACTTCATTGAGAGATACCTTTCCATCGAATTCAACAGAAACCATGTTTCCATTGACAGCAACAACTTTGCCTTTTGTATCAGTCATTTCTTTTCTCCAAGAATTTCATCATAAATTTTGTGGTAAGAAGCCAAGCCCTCATCCTTGTTAAACTTCTTCATCCGCTCGGCAAGCATCAGTTTTAGTCCATAGCTATAGACCGCATCAGCCGAAAAACTGTCCATAGGCGCAATCCGATCCAAAATTCCAAGACGGTACTGATTCAGATACTGTTCCGCTGCCAAAGGACTGTCCATTCCAGTAGCAGTCCGCGCGGCCTGAACAGATTCACCATCACTTGCAGAAGGAAGATCCTTTATATCTTTCTTCATTTTTAAAGCCCTGATTTGGGCCAATGCAAGTCGAAGGCATCTTTCTTTTGCGTACCATTCATCAAGGAATACGGAACCTGTCGAAACAGGTTCAACAGGAGGTTCCAGCGTAAGTTTTTCAGCAAGCTTCGCAGATTTTTCAGACATAAAACGGCTGCACAAATCCTTGAAATATCCAACTGTAAGCGGAAGTTTTTGAGAACTGTCATCATTTACAGAAATTGCCGGAAGCTGGGCAACCAAATAATAGAGATGTTCCACTATTTTGTTTCCTTTGTAGTTTTTGCACGTGATTTTGCCGCCGGCTTTGCAACAGTTTTCTTAGCTTTTGAAGCCGCTGGTTTCTTTTCTTCTATTACAACAGGCTTTGGCTCTTCCTCTGCAATTCCTGCAGCCGCCTTTTTCATAATTTCTGTTGTTTTTGGATTCAAATAGGCACTGAACAAAGCCGCAACTTCTTCCGCGCTGAAATCATAAAATGCAGAGCCATTCTTCGATCCAATTCTAAAACCTGCTGAAAGAGAGGCGTCGCTTTTTATTACAAGACCTTTTGAAATTTTTGCTTTTAATGCAGTTTTAAGGCTTGCTTCAAGAACTTTTAAATCCTTTGCAGGCAAAAGAACAGAAATATTATCCGCATCTGGATTGGCAGACCAAGCTTTTACAGTTTCAGGAATCAATTTTTTGAGCAAATCCTTATCCATTGCTTTTTCTGTTTCGGAATTTACAATAGCAGAAAGCTCCTTGTTTATTCCATCACGGAATGAAATGATAAGGTTTCGTCCAGCCTGAGCAATAGCATCTTCGCTGGCCTTTTCCATGCGTTCTGTTTCAGCCTTTGCAGTTTTTATTATGCTGTCAGCTTTTACTTCAGCATCGCTTACAATTGAAGCGGCTTTTTTTTCCGCATCGGCAATAATCTTGCGGGCGGCAGATTCGGCACTAGAAACACCGTCCTTTTTGATTTTTTCGATTAATTCCTGTAATTGAATGTCCATCACAACCTCTTTATATTTTTCTATAATTGCTGAAAACTAAAAACCAAATTTATAAACCGTAGTTTCATGGTACGGCTTTTCTGGAGTTACTATGCAGCTTGGAAAATTCTCATGGTTCGGAGCGTCAGGATAAGCCTCGGTCTCCATGCAAACAGCATCATGAGATTTTAAAGGATAACCGTTCTTTCCAAATCCATCAATGAAATTTGCTGTATAAATCTGGCAGGCAGGCAACGTTGTAGAAACAGTCATTGTACGTCCGCTAGCAGGATCTTTTAACACGGCAAATTCAACTAAACTTCCATTGTGCGAATCTATGCAATAAGCGTGATCATATCCAGAGCCAGTTTCTTTCATATCTTTGCCGATAAGCTTTGGAACTCTAAAATCAAAAGCTTTTTTTTCATCAACAGAACAAAGTTTTCCAGACGGAATGAGATGCTCGTCAACTTCAACAAATTTTGAACAATCCATCTTGAGTTCCTGATCTTCAATAGAACCGCCATCATAGCCTTTCAAATTGAAATAGGCATGGTTTGTAAGGTTTACTGGAGTCGGAGCATCTGTCTTGGCAGAATAATCCAAAGTAAGCTCATTATCTTCATTTAATGTGTAGGTAACTTTTATTTTTAAATTGCCAGGCATATTTTGCTCGCCTGCCAAACTTACTCTTGAAAATTCAATTCCAAGTCCTTTGTCAGTACGGATTTTTTTTGCAGACCACAGCTTCTTTTCGTATCGGTCAAATCCGCCGTGAAGACAGTTTTCACCGTCATTTTTATCAAGCTGGTAAGTTTTTCCATTGAGAGAAAAAGATGCGCCGCCGATTCTGTTTGCAAAGCGACCAACTACAGTTCCAAAGCAACTTCCACTAGAAGCATAGCCTTCCAGAGTTGAACAGCCCAAAAGAACATCAACTTTTTTTCCGTCTTTTGCAGGTAAAAGAATGCTTGTAATTGTGCATCCATAATCTATAACAGAAAAGCTCATAGAGCCGTTTGAAACTGTGTACAAATGAACTTTTCTTCCATCATACAAAGTTCCAAATTTGACCTTTTTAAATTTCAAATTACTCATAGATAAAAATATACTCTGATTCTTTTCAAAGTTCAAGAAAAAAAAGCTGTTTTGAGAAAATATTTATTAAAACAAGTCCGTAAAAAGTACAAAAAAAAATCAAGAAAACTCGATTACAAGTTTTACTTCCTGAATGCTTCTGCCTGTTTTTCTTGCAATTTCTTCTGATGGAATTCCAAGGGCGCGAAGTTCCAAAACCTGAGCTTTAAAGTCCTTTTTAGGAACAATTGGGTTTTCAGCCATAAAAAGCTCAGGCTCAACTACAGGAATTTTTCTAACTTCAACTTCCGGCTTAGGCAAATTTTTTATTCCAAGCTCATTTTTTGCCTTTTCTGTAAAAAACAAGTCGCCTTGCATAAAAGAATTTTTTGAAGCCGAATCCAGTTTTTTTTGAAATGATTTTGATTTTTCAGCAAGAGAAAGCTCTTTTTTTAACATTCCGATTTTTCGTTCGGCTTCCGCAGAAATAGCCTTAAGCTGCTTAATTTTATCTTCTATTAAATCAATGCTTCTTCCTGCGTTGAAATTTATGCTTTTGATAATTTCTTTTGCCTTTTCATTAGTCTCTTCAATAATTTTATCTGTGGAAAAAAAAGTGTTAAACTTCTTAAAAAAGACAACCCACATGAGTATATTGAAAAATATTATAAAAACAGCAATGGTCAACGCAAACGGCATTTTTTTTTCAACTTGTAATATCAATATGCTGTCCAAGATTTGGATCTTTTATTTCATAGACAGTAGGCTTTTTAATTTCCGGCTCTTGCTTTGCGGATTTTCCATCTCCCTGCAAAAGTCCTTGTCCAGCGCCTCCGCCCTGACTCACATCAGCCTTGATTTTTGCAGAATCCTCGCTTTGTGAAGTTTCTGTAACAGTCTGGGCTTTTTGAGTTTGCTGTTGGGCTGTTTTTTCCAGATGCTGCCTATTCGCCATGCTTGCATTCTGGACTTGCGAAGCATTAAACTGCCCAATCTTATCCATCTGAGAATAAATGGTAGAAAGATCTATAGGCTGAACAGCCATAAGCACCTCGCATTTTATAATGTAGAAAATCTGAAAAAAAAACAGAAATATTCTATAAAATAATATTATATATATTTCCGCAGAAAATCAACACAAACACAGTTTAATAGTCCATTTTTACTTGAATTGAACTTCCAAGCCGGATCATGTAAATTTTATTTTCATAGTTTGCATCAAGCTGATGATAGCGCACTTCAATTCCTGTGTTCCATTCCGCGTTCGGGAAAAGCCCTGATTTTATAAAACCAAATTTTACAAGGCCGCTTTTATCGTCTTCTGTTTCACTTTTTATAATATGCTGCCACTGCAAGCCAAGCTTCATGTCTTTATTTTTTCCAAGCCGTTTTAAACCCAGATCAAGGTAAATGCGGCAGCTGTTTTTTTCAAGTTCTTTGTTATAAGAATCCTGAAATTCAAAATTCAAGCCAAAATTCGGATCATGTCCGTCCCACAAATGATAAAATCCGCCCGTAAAAACATACTTTGAAATATCACGGTGGTCATCTGTAAGTTTTCCGATTCCCTGAACATAAAGGTCTGTTCCAAAAATGGTCCGTTTTGCTTCTGCGCCGACAGTTACCGGTGTTGAGCCTGTTTCTAGCTTTGGATTTTTTCTTCCGAAAATATTAAAAGTCGTATGAAAAAATGTCATTTCAAGAGAGCCAGCCGCCGAAATGTCTTCAAATGCAGGCTGCGTTGAAGTTCCGCCGTATAAAATAATTCCAGACAAAGTTCCAGTCCAAAAAGGAATGCGCAAAAGTCCGGAAACAGCATCAGAACTGTCGCTTAAAATATTTGTGTAAAGATAACCTTGCTTTTCAATTTCCTGCCGTATTTGCTCCTTTTCTTCTTCGGTAAGCTTGTCATAGTCAGTATCTGTATAAAGGCTATATGCGTTTTCTCCGCTGAAAAGTCTTGTATATCCCCAGGCGGTCGCTTTTTTTCCTGCCGTAATATAAATTCTATCCCAAATCAAATAGTCAAAATAAAGCTCGTCAAGTTTTATGGCATCTTTTTTGGGCGGAAATTTTACGCTGGTTGTTCCGCGCACAGAAAGTGTTTTGTCAAGACGCGCCATAAAATAAATATAATTCGCCAAGTCAAAATAAACTGAATTTTTAAATTCATCATTTTCAGAATTCTGATTATGCTTGGTTCCGTAGTATCCAAAGTCAGACTCAAAATGGCCTGTAAATTTCAAAGGAATAAAATATTCAGAAGTTCCAATTTTCACCGACTGCTTGGAAGAAACAAATTCCGACGCATCGGACTGCTCAACAACAATGTCTTCTGAATCTGAAAAAAGCAAATCGTCATCAAACGAAATATCGTCTTCCGCCTGAGAAAAAGCAACCGAAATGCAAAAGCAAATCGCCGCTATAAAAAAAATCCGCTTCATTTTACTTTTCACTCATCATTTCAAGATAAGGCTTTGTATAAACAGAATTTTCCAGACGATCAAAAGTTATATTTGTAATCGTAATCTGCGTGCGCTCGAACTGAGTTTTTTCACCGATTTTCTTTCCGCGCAAATTGTCCGTGATAAGCATTTTTACAGGAATATAATAATTTTTATTTGAAGTCTGAACTATCTGATATGAAGGAATAGCAGTTGTTCTAAGTTTTTGCCCTGAAAGGCTGTAATCTTCCTTTTTGCGCACAAGCCCGTCATTTTTTGTAACCCAAAGACGTAATTCAGGATAATCCACATTTTGAACTTTTGCCTTTAGAACAAACATTACGCATTCAAGTTTTCCAAGCATTACTTCTGAAGAACTTTCTATTGAATAATCCCTGTAATAAAACTGCGGCGCAAAGTCTGAATTGTTCGCATTTGTATTCTGAAATTTGTCCCGTGCACTTGTAAATGTGAATCTGTGGTCAGCAGGATCGTAGAACCAAATATTGTTGTCATACTGAAGATAACCTTTTCCCTTGTCTTTTGCAGGACCTGTAACAAGAATTGTCCATTTTGCCTCGCTGTCCCTACGATACATAATTGCCTCTGTAGCATTTTTTCCTTCGCCAGGCTTTTCCTGAACAACTGAATAAAATCCTTTAAAGTCAGTTCCGTAAAAAGCTGTATTTTCCTGCGCCTGCTTTAAAAGCTCATCATGGGAAAATGAAAAAGCAGAAATTCCTGCAGAAACAAAAAAAACAAAGCTGACAATTTTCTTAAAATTTTTCATAGCACATCCATAAAATATCTTAACTTTTTAATTATTAACAAGCAAAAATTCATTCTGTTACAGTCAATGCCTGGACCGGAGTAATTCTTATAGCGGTTCTTAGCGAAAACAAGATTGCAGAAATTGTAGTAAAAATTATAACTGCAAAAATCAGCATTGCACCGCCAAAAGAATTCATTGGAACAATATATCCGTTCGTCAAAAACATATCAAACGCAGGAATAAAAGAAAAATTGAATTGTCTTACAATAAATTCCAAGAGCAAACAAAATCCCCAGCCGCATACACAGCCGGAAATTAAAAGCACAAGAGCTTCGCTAAGCAAAAGCAAAATCACAGAGCCGCGCTCCATTCCAATTGCCTTGTAAATTCCAATTTCATTTATGCGCTTCATTACAATAACTTTGTAAGTGCTGCTGATTCCAACAACAATTATTATTACAAGAGCCGCAATTACAAGAGAAGTTATTATTTTCATTGCGTCAATTATAACACCCAAATCTTCCATGTTTGCGTCCAGAACTATAAACGCGTAAATCGGCTCGCTAAATTCCCCGGCTAAAAGCGGCTCATAAAAGTCATACTTATCATTAACCAGCTTGTACATATTGAATTTTTTTTCAAGAAGAGACTGATATTTTAAAGTGTCTTTTGAAGATGGCAGTGAATCAGGGAAAAATATTCCAATTCTATTTGCATAAAATTCCGGAGAGCAATAAGCCTTCCGCAGAAAATCAATATCAATATAAGAAGTGTAAGTTCCAAATACGCTTGAATCTTTGAAAATGCCTTTTACAACAATCTGAACAGTATTTATGTAGCCGGGACCTGTTCTAAGCATAAAGGTTATAGAATCTCCAGTTGAAACTTCCAGCATGGATGCAATTTTTTCTGAAACCAGAACGCCATTTGTTCCTGCAATTCCGTCTGCACTTCCCTGCACATAATTGAATTTTGAAAATAGAATTTTTTCTTTTTCAAAGTCAACACCTTTTATTACACGCTGACGGACTTCAACGCCTTCATAATAAAAAGAAGCGGAATCCGCATCAAAATCAAATCTTGGGGAAATAACAGTTTCAGCTGGAAAAACATCAGAAAGTTTTTCAACAAATTCCCGGCAGTCATAAAATTCCAAATTGCTTCTTCCGCCTAAGAATTGATAGTTTCCACCGTAATAAATTTCAGCCTTCGTAGAAAGAGAATGCAACATTCCGTTTATTAGAAAAAAAGAAAAAAGTGAAACTCCAGCCCCAATAGCGCAAACAAAAAAAAGAGAAATGTACTGACGCCACCTTAAAAGCAATGAGCGAACCGAAAGCTTAACATAATTCATTAGACTGCCCCCTGCATAGCCTGAACAGGATTAACTTTTAAAGCGGTTCTAACAGGATAAATCCAGCCCAAAAGCCCAAGTAAAACAGAAAGAATCATCGACTTACACATAATTGAAAATGATGTAGAAACAACAAGATGGTCAGTTCCAAAAAGTTGAATCAGAAAAACATTTTTAAATTCAATATTCATGGAAGACAATGCGGCTGTGCATACAGTTCCCAAAATGCAGCCCAAAATTCCAGCCGTTATTGTAAGCATAAAAGTTTCGGTCATGCACTGAAGCGAAACAAAAGCTCTTGAAGCTCCCTGCGCTCTTAAAGTTCCAATTTCCTGCGTTCGGTTCAGGACATTTACAACAAGCGTATTGTTTATGATTATAAATCCTGCCACAAGAATAACAATTACGCCCGCATTAAAAATTACCCGCATCCAGTAAAGATACAAAGCCGTGCTTCCGGCGGCAGTTCTCCAAGCAACAGCACGCACTGGCCAGGAATTCTTCTTAAAAATTCTATTTAAATTTCTTATTGCCTTTTTTGGATTTTCACCTTGAGCAAGCGAGCAAACCATATAGTTCCATGAAGAACTGTCAATCGTTTTTTGCTCTTCCAAGGCAGGCTGAATTTTTTCAAACGGATTTTCAACAACAACTGCGCCTACATCTTCCGCATCATCAAAAAGAGATTCTATATCCAAATCGCTTTCAAGCAAATCTGTTTTTTCTTCTCCGATAAATGAAGTGTCCGCGACAGATTCAGACATATCCATAAGCGAACGGACTGTAAAAGCATCGGCAAGAACAATTCTGTCCAGCGTGGAATTCTCAACAGGATATTCATAAATGCAGGAAAGTTTTGCAGCACGGATTCTAAAAGTAGGACCGTCAACAACAAGAAATTGGACTGTGTCTCCAATAGAAATATTCATTTCCTGCGCATATTTTTTTGAAAGCATCACGCCTCTTTCAGAATCTGGAAATGGAGAGCCTTCAAGAATTTTTATAGAAGACATGCATTCAAAATACTTTGCGGCAGGAACTCCAAAAATCCAGACGGGCGTTCTTTCCCCGTTAAATTCCAAAGCGGCTGTTCCTGTTACTTGCGGAACACTTTTTTCTATTTCGGGAATTGAATTCAGGCAATCGGAAATTTCATTGAAAGGAACAAGCGCATTTATTTTTGTAAGAGTTCCCGTTACTGGAGTTTCATCCCCAAAAAGGCTCATCGGAATATCGCTTTTAGGAAAAATCGCAAGATCGCCTGTAAAGCTTTTGGAAAAAACTTTTTCAATTCCGTTTTCAGTGCTATCAAAAACTGAATTTATAACAGCCATAAGCATAATGGCAAACGCAATAAAAAGAACAATAACAAACGAGCTTTTTCTTGATACAATATTCTTAAAAGCCAAATAAAAAAGCATTTTCAGTCCCAGAAAAAAAATTACAGCCGCCCCAAAATAAGAGCGACTGTATTATAACAGATTTTTCTATGCAATTCAATGAAGAAAAGTTTTTGAGTTCTCTAAAATCTATTTTATCTGATTCAAGGCGCTTACAACAGCATCAACACCGGCGCGTCCAACGTTAGTTGATTTTCCAGCTCCCCAGTACTGGTTGCCATCTTCGCACGTAATCTGGACATAGGCGACTGCAGAAGTATCATTTCCTGTTCCAATGCTATGCTCATGGAATGCCGTTATGCTGAATTTAGGAGCCGGAATTTCAGAAAGCGCGCCCGCAAATGCATCAAGAGGTCCGTTTCCAGTTTTTCCGATTGAATAGCGTTTTCCTTTCCATTCAACAACAGCGCGGCAAGAAGTAGATTCTGAATTTTCTTTGCCTTCAAGATGAGTTTCAGCCAAATCAACAATCGAAAGATTTCCTTTCGCTTCAAGCCAATGTTTAACAAAAAGATTGTAGATTTCAGATTTGTCAAGTTCACGCTGGGATTCATCGGCAGCTTTCTTTATCAGCTCGCCAAGAGCAGGGTGCATTGCCTTTGGAAGACAAATTCCGTACTCCTGCTCAAGAATGTAAGCCGCACCTCCTTTTCCAGACTGGCTGTTGATTCTGATAATTCCCTCATACTGCCTTCCAATATCGTGCGGATCAATGAGAATGTAAGGAACATCCCAAATTGCGTTTTTAGGCATTTTTGTACGTGCTGCCATACCTTTTCTGATTGCGTCCTGATGGCTTCCGCTGAACGCAGTAAACACAAGCTCGCCAACATAAGGACTGCGCGGATTTATTTCCATTTCTGTAAACTTTGTATAAAGCTCGCCGACACTCTGAATGTCATGAAAGTCAAGCTGAGGATCTATTCCTTGGCTGTACATATTCAATGCAACATTCACGATGTCAAGGTTTCCAGTCCGCTCTCCGTTTCCAAAAAGGCAGCCTTCAACTCTGTCTGCTCCGGCAAGCAAAGCAAGCTCACATGAAGCAACACCAGTTCCCCGGTCGTTGTGGCAATGCGTGCTTATAATTATATTTTCTCGGTCTGAAATATGCTCTGAAAAATATTCAATCGCATCCGCATAAACGTTTGGTGTGTAACATTCAACAGTTGTCGGAAGATTCATAATTATCTTGTTATCCGCAGAACAGCCCCACTCATTTTTTACAGCCTCGCAAACTTCAACTGCATAGTCAATTTCAGTATGCGAAAAACTTTCTGGAGAATATTCAAGACGGATTCTTTTTCTGTCCTCATCGGAAAGGCAGGACTTTATGCACTTTACGCCGTCAACCGCAATCTGCTTGATTTCTTCCTTGGATTTATTGAAAGTATATTTTCTCTGCGCCGGTGAAGTTGAATTATAAATATGAAAAATCGCCTGTTTGCAACCTTTAAGAGATTCCATAGTTTTCTTTACAAGAGCCTCTCGCGCCTGGCACAAAACCTGAATCGTAACATCATCAGGGATGTGGTTTTCTTCAATAAGACGGCGAATAAATTCATATTCAGTGTCGCTTGAAGCAGGAAATCCAACTTCAATTTCCTTGAATCCAAGCTTTACAAGCAAGTCAAAAAATGCAAGCTTTGTATCAATTCCCATTGGATTTACAAGAGCCTGATTTCCATCTCTTAAATCAACAGAACACCAGACAGGAGCCTTGGTTATTTTGCTTGAAGGCCATTTTCTGTTCGGAAGGTCAATGTCGCCAACGCGCGCATACTTTCCGTTTGGATTCATACTTGCATTCATAAATACCCCTTGTTTTATAAAAAAACGTTTTAATATAAAAAAAGACCTGCCGCCAAACGACAGGTCTGTAATTTACAATATAAGCAACTTACTAGCAACCGTCAGCTCGGCAAACAAAAGAGAAATCTAGTGCTAGTAGAAGAAGTGCTTTTTTCATATAAATAGACTTTACAGCAAAGCGCATAACGATGTCAAGAGAATGAAAAAATTTACAAATATTGACTAAAACAAAACTCAATGCATAAGCACAAAAAGCTTATTCAGCGAGTTTATAAAATCCTCAGTTGATGCCTTAAGTTTCTTAAGAAACTCATCATCACACAAAGTTCCAAGCACAGCATTTTTTTCCTCTTCATTTCTAAATGTTATAGAACGGAAATAATCTGTAAAATCTTTTTCACGTATAGAAATTGAAGACTCAAGCATATTCATTGCAACAAAAGCAACATCCTGCAAAATATCTTCAAAGTCATCCGAATTAAATTCTGTGATTTTCTTGGAATAAAGAAATTCTATTATGTAAACTGAATAGCGTGCCTTATAGTCTGTATAGTTTTTTTGGCACTCATCGTAGTAAGCGTGAACTTGCTGCCAATTGTTTATGCAGCGTGATTTTATTTTTGCAAAAAGCTCTTCAACCTTTTCTTCCGGAATCAACTGGCCGCCAACGTTGAACCATTTCGTGTAAAGCGGAATTTCTTCAATCGTTTCAAAATCAACCATGCAAAGACTTTCGCGGTTGTTTTTTAAAACGTATTCCATCAAGCATTCAGCCGCAAAATATTTTAAAACACGGCGGTATTCCTTGTAGCCTTGCGCAGGCTTGTAAATAATCGCTCCAAATTTTTTCTGGCAGCGGTCATCAGTAAGAAGAAATTTGGAGTCTGGATTCTGGTGAAGATAATCTTTGGCAATCTGAAGAAGAGATGCCGAATCTTTTGCAGACTTTGCCAACTCCCGGAATTTTTCAAGAAGCTCAGGATTGGAATTTTCCTTTGTCATCTTCCGGCAGTCATCAGACGGAAGCTTTAAATATCTTGAAGTAAGCTCAACAAGCCTGTTAACAGAAAAAATAATTTCCTGCACAGTATCCGGGGCAAGCGGATTCGTTTCAATATGCTGAACTTTTATAAATCTTTTGTCACGCGCCTGAAACTTATATTTATTGCGGACAATTGCAAACATATTATACAAAAACCAGTAAGCAGGAATAATGTGAACAGTACAGTCTTCGTAGCTTGGAGCAACCAAAGAAAATGGATAAGTTATATTCAGTTCATTTACATAGCTTCCTTTTGAAGCAAGAACAAATGAAGCGAATTTTGAATCAAACTTAAAATCCGAGCAAAGTCCAGGCCAGAATCCGCGGCCAGCAATCATTTCGCAGTCAGGGCTTCTTGAATTGTGGTTAGAGCCAATTGTCGCAGCCGAAGCTATATTGCTCTGCCCCATTACAGTTGAAGCAATCAAGAACGAAGAATTGTGATGCTGCTCATGGAAAGGAAAAATCAAGTTATTTAAAAGCTCGCAGCATGAAACAGTGGAATTGTCTCCAAGCACAGAATTTAAAAGACGCGCGCCATATTTCAGGTGGCAGTTTCTTCCAATGACAAAACGGACTGCTATAGCCTGATAAAAAACATGGCTTCCAAAGCCCATTATTCCATTGACCATCTCCACGCCTTCTCCAATCTGGCTAGGCTCGTCCTCCGAAGAAAGAATGGTAATATTTTTAAGTTTAAGAGCGCCTTTTATGTAAGCGCATGAACAGACTTTTACATCTTTTAAAAGCGTTGAATTTTTAATGACAACATCATCTTCTACAATTCCATAAGTTCCAAGCTCTTTTGATTTTTCAAATTCAGTGAGCTCAACAAAACGCTGCATAAGTTCTTTGTCTTCACGGAATCTTGACCATAAAAAAGCGTCAGCCGGAATCATATCAGAAAAAGGAAGAACTGCACGTCGGTTATTTTCGTTGCCAACACCAATCCATATCCTATTTAACTCAGGTTCACCTTCCTTTAAAAGCCCTTCTCCAAACTTTGAATGCTCCGTGCAGGACATTTCCATTATATTGAAGAGAATTACACGTGATCCGATTTTGTAATTTTCAAGATACCTTACATTTTGAACAGCGCAGTTATCACCAATGCAAACATTCTTTAAATTTGAACTGTAAATTCCTGTCCGCAACTTTAAATCATGGAACGAAATTTCAGAATCGAAAAGTTCTCCAATAATAACAGTTCCAGAAAAATCGCTTTGCCGAATTTGAGATGGATTAAATTTTCCATATTCAGAACTTACAAAAAAATTTTTCCATTCAGGATCGGATGAAGAGTTTCCATTTTTTTCCAGAATTGCAATTTCTTCAGATGTAGGATTTCGCTTTCCTTTTATAAAATCAGGATTTATTTTTTTTAAATTATCTATTTTAGAAGCCGGAGTTATTTTTAGCATAAATTCTATTATATACGACAAGTTAAGAAAAGCCAAGAAATATTTCAATTGGAAAAAGCAAGCATGAATGTTATAATAAAACCATGATAAAAAAGTATTTTTTATGCGCCGCATTTTTTTTCTGCATTGAGTTTGTTTTTTCCCAAGCCGAATCAGCAAAGGGAAACAAGCCGGTACTCAGTATTTCAACACTTCAAAACGGACTCACAGTTTTTATAATCCCTGACGAAACAAGCGCGCTTTTAAATGTTGAGCTTGTTGTAAAAGCAGGCTTTTCAAGTCAAACTTCATCCACTGCAGGATTTTTTCCATTGTACACAAGGCTTTTTTCAAAATCCGGAAAAGCAAAAGAAATATTAAAAGCGTTTTCAATGCAGTCAGAATGCAACGCGGATTCTTCTATATTTAAAGCAAAAGTTCCGCCTGAAAATTTAAAGCTTTATTTAGAGCAAATTGCACAATGCGCCTATTTACCAAATTTCAGCGACAAAGACATTGAATATGAGCTAGCGCAAATGAAAAAAGAAAGCCTTGCATATTCAAAAAGCACAACAGGATTTATAAACAGCGCAATTGACTCGCGTATTTTTTACGAAGAGCCATGGAAACACGACTCTGGAATTTACCCGGCAATTTTTTCAGGCTACAATGCAAAACAAGCAAGAGCAATTTTATATAATTTTATCTTGAAAGAATTTTACACACCATACAACAGCGCGCTTTTTATCACAGGAAATACAACAGAAAAAAAAGTGCTAGAAATTTCTCAAGAAGCATTTAAAGACTGGAATTCAAAAAGCACAGATTCAGCCTTTAAAAAACTCAAAACTGAAGATTCGCAGCAAAGCAAAAGTAAAAAATTTGTTCTTGCAGCAAATGAGTTTTCACCAGAACTTACGCAGATTGTTGTTCAATACACTTCACTTTCTCAAAGCCAGGCAGATATTTTATCATGCGCTTTCAACAATGAAAAATCAAAATACAAAACAACAGTTCCACAAATTCCAGAACTAAACATAAGAAGCGCAGATTTTATAACAGCAGCCTCTGCAATAAAAAATGGAAACACAAGATTTATTTTGCAAGCATTAATCGAAGAGCCTCCGAAAGAAAAAAACATTGCAGACCAAGCGCAGAGTTTTTTAGCTGGAACAGCAGAATGCGCAAGTCTTACCGAAGATGAAATAGAACTTGCTCAAGATGAAATAATAAAAAAATACCAAGAGCTTGCAGGAAATTCCAGCAATTTAATTTCCAAACTTGCAGAATTCTGGGCAATGAATAAATTTGAATCACCTGAAACTTTTTATCAGAACTTTAAAAAATCCGTTTTTCAAGTAAAAAATGAAACATCGGAGAATATTTTTAAAACAATTTCAAAAGAAGAGCCTTATATTTTTTTGCTCGTAAACAACACTGTTTATAAAAAAAACAAAAAATCATTTGACGAAAACGGATACGAACTTGTAACACAAGAAAACGCTTCCTGGTATACAAATGAGCTTCTTGCAAAAAAAGCAAAGCAAGAAATGCAAACAGCACTTGAAAAATCCAAAGCAGACAAAAACCCAACGATAGAAATAAGGCCAGCAGATTTCTTTTATTTTAACAATATAGAAACCATAAAACACCAAGAATTAAAAAACGGAATTCCTGTTTCAGTTAAAGAAAATCCAAACTCAAAAACTGTCGCGGTTTGCATTTCAATTTCAGGTGGAAAATCGGCATCTCCAGAATCAGAAAAAAATTTAAGAGCTGTTTTAATTTCTGCACTTGCAAAAAACTCTAAAATAGAAAAAATAGCAAGTCAAACAAACGAAGAGACTTCTTACATTTCATTTGAAGTATTTAAAGAAGAACTAGAAAATGCACTCAAAAAAATTTCAAACGCACTGATTTATGAAACAGTTTCTCCAGTTCAAGCTGATTTGCTTTTTAGAGAAGAAGAATATGAACAGCGTATGAAAAATGCAGATTTGGGCTTTCAAATGAAATCAAATGCACTCTCATATCTTTACCGCTCAACTCCATTCAGCAAACTTTTTAAAATAGATGAAAAAGAACGCAGCTCATCGTCGTACCAAGCATTGCTTTTAGAATACACAAAGCTTTTGGACGCTTCATTGTATTCGATAGTAATTTGCGGCGATATTGAATTTGATAACGCCATAAAATATTGCCAAGGCACATTTGAAATTCTAAAAGAACAGTCCGAGCGAAAAACACAAGAAATTCCAAAGCCTTCATTCAAAAACAAAGAAAGAAAGGTTCAACTCAAGCACATTTACACAACAAATCTTCCTGCGAAACTTGCGCCCAAAGAATCTCCAAGACTTGTTCCAACAAAAAACTTTTTTGACCCAGCTCAGATTTATTTTAACTCGCCAGACAACACAGATGAAGATGTAGAAATTTTCAACTCGCTGCTTTCAACGCTGTGCACAGAAATTCAGTCTGTTCTTGGAAACGAAATTTTATGCAAGACAGAAGAAGCTTCAATAAAAATTCCAGTCGGAATAATTCAAGCAGACAAACTAAAAAGGACAGGAATATTTTTTGACGCTTACAAAATTGCAAGAAAAAAGCTCATCAAAGAACTTTCTGAAGAAGAACTCAAGAAATGGGCTTGCGAAAAAATAAAAATTCAGTGGAAGCAAAAAAATCTTTCCGCAACACAAACCAACAGCGGAACAGCAAAAGCCATGGCCATGTTTCAGAAAAAAGAACAGTACTTGACAAATTATCTTTACATTGAAAATTCTACGCCGCAAGACTTTTTAGATGCAATGGAAAAATATTTTCCAGAAGAGCCATTGATGAAAGTTTATTCCGCGGACTCAAAGAAATAGCATTTTCTATCTGAAAAAACTGAATCCATAAAAGTATCATTTTCATCAACAGGGATATTTTCCTTAATCTGAAAATCGAAGCAAAATCCAGCTAGAAAAAGCTCACAATTATTCTGGGCGCACTTCTTTTTTAAACTAGAAAGGTAAATATCGTAAAACCCCATTCCATGCCCAAGCCTCTGTCCATTTTTTCCAAAAGCCACGCCCGGAACAACAACGCATATTTTCTTTTGCGCAAAGTTTTCAACATTGAACAAGTTTTGTTTTTTTTCAATCGGCTCGCTAATTCCAAATGCTCCAGTTTCAAGCTGTTTAAGAATTTTTATTGAATTGTCAAGAATGTAGAAATTCATCTTTTGAGTTTTAGGAACAACTTTTGGAACTGCAACGATTTTATTTTTCATCATAAGCGCGCAGTTCATTTCTTGTGGAGAAATTTCATTTTTTAAATCTATATAAGAAAGTATAATATCAAAATTATTTTTCAAGACAAATTTAAAAAGCAAGTCGCATGCTTTTTTTGACGCGGCAAACTTTTCATCTGCGCTTACTGTAGCCAATTCAGTTTTCAAAAACTTTCTAAGTTCATTTTTTGTCATGCCAAAATATTAAACTATTTAAACATAAAAAGTCCAGTTTTCTTGTAAAAATCCAAAATAAAATATAAACTTTTTTTATGAAAGATTCTTTTGCTTCTGTAAAAACCGATGAAAAAAATCAAAAGTGGCAGCAATGCATAAAACGAGAAAACACACTTTACAACCGCGGAAACGACATAAGATCAGAATTTGAGCGCGACTACACAAGGCTTCTTCACTGCGAAGCATATCGCCGCTTAAAGCACAAGACACAAGTTTTTTACGCTCCACAAAATGACCATATCTGCACAAGAATTGAACACGTAAATCACGTTGCCAGTGTAAGCGCAACAATTGCAAAATACTTGGGACTGAACCAAGAACTGACGGAAGCAATTGCAATTGGACACGACATAGGGCACGCTCCGTTTGGCCACACGGGAGAAGATATTTTAAATTCTCTCATAAAAAATCAGAAGGAAGGAAAAAACGCTCCAAAGAAATTTTGGCATGAACGCAATAGCCTTTTTTTTGCAGACTTTATAGAAACACTTCAAGATCCCGACGGAATTTCAAAAAACCTTGACTTGACTTATGCAGTGCGCGACGGACTTATTTGCCACTGCGGAGAAATTGACCAACAAGGACTCAAGCCGCGAGAAGAAGCAATTGACTTGTATTCAATAAAGCGGCCGGGAATTGTGCAGCCATTCACTTGGGAAGGATGCATTGTAAAAACAAGCGACAAAATAGCATTTCTTGGCAGAGACATAGAAGACGCACGGTCATACCATATTTTGGACATGGCAGCATACAGGCAGCTACGCGAAATTGTAGGCGCAACGCTCGGTCTTGGTCCAAACAAAAAATATTCCCTGCATACAACAAATGGAGCATTCAGATCAGGCAGAGCCGTAAACACAACAGTTTTAATAAACGACATGATTGTAGACTTGTGCGCGCAAAGTTCCCCAGAAAACGGAATTTGCTTCAGCGAGCCGTATTTTAAATTTATACATGAACTTAAAAGATTCAGCCTTGCAAACATTTACAGCAACTGGCGGCTTTTGGAATTTCAGCGTTATGCGGAAAACGTGCTTTCGTGCATTTACAGAACGCTTATAAAAATTCAAGTTTACGCCCAGAACAGACGAGTTGAAAATGTCCTGCGCTATTCCCCGGAACTTCAAAAAACTTTTTCGGACTGGCTTGTAAAATACACAAACTACAATCCGCAAAAAAAAGAAATCATGCGGTACAAGACAAAAGAAGTGTTCGATGTAAACGACAACGAAAGCTGGGAAAAGTGCATTGTCGAATACATAAGCGGAATGACCGACCAGTACGCAATAAAAGTTTTTGAAGAAATAATTTCATTTTAGAGCATAAAAATAAAATGGCATACACAGAAAATTTAAAATTCAAATGCGCGCAATGCAAAAACTGCTGCTGTCTTGAAGGCGGAGTTGTTTTTTTAAGCAGAAAAGATCTTGAAAAACTTTGCAAATGGGCTGAACTCACAGAAGAACAATTCACAAAAGTCTACTGCCGCAAGTTAGAAAATGCAGACGGAAAAACATACTTGTGCCTAAAAGACAAAAACAAAACTGAATGTATTTTCTGGAACAAGGAAAAAGGCTGCGAAGCATACAACGCGCGTCCGGTTCAATGCAGAACCTACCCTTTTTGGACAAAAATCCTAGAGACCAAATCCTCTTGGAAAGCTGAAAAAGTTTTCTGTCCTGGAATAAATAAAGGCAATGAGATTCCGCAAGAAGAAGCATACATCCAGTTAAAATTATATGAAGAAAACAAAAAACATCTGATTACAACTTAACCTACCAGCCAACACTAAAAAAATTGCAAAAAAAATTGAAAATTTTTCTTGACAGCACAAAAAAGTGGATTTACACTTTTTATATCAACACGTGTAAACAAACCGTGCACAATTACTCAATCAAACTGTTCCTAGTGCACTCACTTCACAACTTCAACTTCATTTTTTTATAGGAGGAAAAATGAAAAAAACACTTACTGCCATTCTGACGCTCTTTTTCGCAGCAGAACTTTCCTTTGCTCAGAATTTTTTAAACGACAGTTCCTTTGAAAGCGGAAATTTAAGCACCTGGAACTTAACAGGAGACAGCGCAGACTGCTATGCTGAAAAAAACAAAGGAAATGCGCATTCAGGCGAATGGAGCTACCACTACTGGAAAAAAACAGCATTCACGGCTTCACTCGAGAAAAAAGTTACAGGACTTTCCAACGGAACTTACAAGCTTTCTGTGTGGTCGATGGGCGGCGGCGGCGAAAACACAATAAAACTTTTTGCCCGAGGATTTGACAATTCCCAAAAAGAAATTTCAGCGCAGATAAAAAACACTGGCTGGAAAAAGTGGAAGCAATATTCAATTGAAATTCCAGTCCAAAACGGAGAAGTCGAAATTGGAATTTTTGTTGACGCGAATAAAGAAAACTGGGGAAATTTTGACGACATAGAGCTTGTAAAGCTCAACTAATTTTTTTTAACAAGGAAACAGACTATGAAATCTATAAAGAAAAACATTTTAACTGCGGTATTTTTTTCAGCCCTTACAATTCTTCTGGGGGGGGGCACTCATTTCCTGCAGCAACGGAAGCTCAAGCAGCGATGATGATGACGAAAGCTCATATGGAACAAAAATATACAGCGAAAGCGTAATATTCAATGCGGAAACACCAGCGCAAATAGTTTCAGCTGAAAAACTTGCAGACCTAAGCATAAAATCACTTACAATAAAAGTAATAAACGTAAACTATTCAGGAAGCGATGACTGGTGGTTCACGGCCTGCTCTGACGTTTCCTGGAGCAATGAAGCAAAACTTGAATGGCAGTCAGGCGAAGGAACAAACTCACTTTACCTTGCGACAATCACAGACGCAGCAGCAATCGCCGCATACAAAGCAAATGGAATCTACATCGCAGGAACAAACAGCGCAACAGCCAGCGTTTCAGTATTCTATATTGAAGGAGAAGCAGAGGAATCTGGTGATTCTGGAAGTGAAAACAGTATTACATTTGACGGAGAACCAAAAGAACTTGTTACAAAAAGTAATTTAGAAAATAAAACAATTTCATCCATTACTATAAAGTTATCAGAATTAACATATTCTGGTTCTGAATCAAGTTGGTGGATTAGTATTATGACTGATACATCTTGGAGTAATGAAGTAAAAATTTCAGACAAAGGCACATGGGATAACAATAATGTAACTTACACAACAACAGACTCAACAGAAATTAACTTATATAAAAAGAATGGTATATTTATTGCAGCTCTTGAAGGTCTAACAGGCACAGTAACAGTTTTCTACGAGTAAAGCAGATTTTTCATTCCCATGTCATTCCCCGGCTTGACCGGGGAATCCATTGAAGCAACTTCAGTTTGAATCTATAATCACAAACACTTTAGAGGTAAAAAATGAAGTTCAAAAGTATTTTTTCAGTTTTTATAGCACTGGTTTTATTTTTATCACTAGCCTGTTCAGCTCCTTCCGAAAGCGCAGATGAAACTCTCTGTCTTAGCTCAGACTTCATGCGCGGATTCGATGCGTCCATGGTTTCACAACTAGAAGAATACGGAAGCAGTTTCTACAATGAAAACGGAACAAAAGAAGACATATTTAAAATTCTAAAAGCGCACGGAGTAAACTGGATTCGCCTTAGAATCTGGAATGCGCCTCAAAACACAACTCCGGGACAAAATAACTACGAGCGCACACTCGCAATGGCAAAGCGCATAAAGCAACACGGCTTGAACTTCCTGCTTGACTTTCATTATTCAGACAATTGGGCAGATCCTGCAAAACAAAGTCTTCCCGCTGAATGGGACAACGTTTCAAGCATAGAAGAACTTTGCAGCAAAGTCAGCGAGTATACAAAGAAAATTCTTACAGACTTAAAAAGCGAAGACTGCGCGCCAGATTTGGTTCAGATTGGAAACGAAATAAATTCTGGAATGTTTCTTACAAAATCAGACGGAACAACAACTTCCAGCATTGACTGCTACTCTTGGACAGAGCACACACAAGGAAACAAAAATCTCCTAAAAGTTTTGCAGTCCGCATCCAGCGCAGTTTCAGAAATTGATTCAAGCATAAAAAAAATGATTCATCTTGCAAGCAGCAAAGGAGACAACTTTGACTGGTGGTTCAAAAACCTGCAAAACCTAAAAGGCATAGACTACGACTACATAGGCTTAAGCTACTACCCTTTTGAAGAGCACGGAACATTAAAGCAGCTGCGCGAAAACATAGCATACTTAAAAAAGACTTACAAAAAGCAAGTTCTAGTTGCAGAAACTTCATGGGCATGGTCAATGGAAGCCTATGGAGACAGCACAAACAACATAGTATGGTACGAACCTGCCGGAATACAAGCTGCAAAGAATCTTGTGGACTCCAAAAGCACACAGCTCAAGAATTTAAAGACACAGACTTACAGCGGAAAAAAATGTGTTCAAGCTTCTGCGCAAAACCAAGCAACAGTTGTAAAAGCAATAATGGAAGCCACTTCCAATGCAGGAGGCTGCGGAGTCTTCTACTGGGGCGGCGACTGGATTCCAAATTCAAAAATCCAAGACACTTGGGAAAACCAGACTCTCTTCGATCTTAAAGGAAAAGCCCTAGAAAGCCTGAATGTGTTTTTAATAGAATGACATTGCCATTGCCGGAGGAACATCCGGATTTTTTTTACTGAATTTACAGAAAGGACTTCACACTCTCTTTTTTTTATTGTTAGGCTCAATTTCGAGTTTTAAATTTT